>JBEKBA010000098.1:0-9750 GCA_050015635.1 Verrucomicrobiota bacterium | reverse complement strand
GGATCCCAGTTCGGTTGCGCGACAGAGTTGTCCTGCCAGTAGATCCCCACCCCGAGAGTAATTGGCGGCAACGGATATCTTCCTCCGTCCGTGCTTACTTGATATTGCGAGCCGTATGCCGTGCCGACGCTGACCATGGCATACGACCTGATGCCGAAAATCGGAGGATTTCCAACCCAACTGCATTTTGGCTTTATGTCAGAGGGACATAACAAAACCAACGGAGATTCATCAGCATCCACCGCGCCCGCTGACCAGTCCGAATCCGGACCACCCGCACCGATATAAGAATGAAGGTAGCTATCCCATGATATCGCACCGAAACCACCGGCCAAACAAGCGGGCGGAAACTTCTCGCTATGGTCGCCCGTGAAAAGGGCGGAGGCAAGGCCAATCTGTTTCAGGTTGGATGCGCACTGTATGCGCAAGGCCTTCTGTTTTGCACTCGCCAAGGCCGGCAGCAGCAGGGCAGCTAAAATGGCAATAATGGCAATAACTACAAGAAGTTCAATCAAGGTGAAACCTCGATTGGCCCTTTTCACATCAGAGTTCTGAATTTGAGAATCCTGCAAGCAGGTTTTCATGTGTTTGCTCCGTCAATTATCCACCAAAATAACATGCATTCGTGAATCCAGAACATATTTCTTCCCGGCCGGCGGTGGCGGAATTTGAATGTTGGCGGTAGCCGCAAATTCATCAAAGTTACTGGGCCAATATTGATTGCGTAAAATCCATTTTCTTACCTCCCGATTCAATTGAGCTAAATCCGGGGTTGTTGATGCAGGAGCGGTTCCTTGTGTGGGCGCAGTTCCCTGGGCGGGCGCAGTTCCTTGCGTGGACGCGGTTCCAGCCGCCGGTTGACTGGCAGCCCCTGAAGTTTCCGACTTTTTCCCGCATCCCGCAAAAAAAAGGGTGACAACCATTAGCGCAATCAATCGGGTAGTCATTTACTGGTACGATAGACAATCTATAAACTGGTGTCTCGATTTATTCATGTAACATCTTGTCATCAAAAATAACTACAATCCTGCCTCAAGCCGCTTATGGCTGACACTTTCAATCCGCGAAAGGGTTCTGTCAAGTCGGCTGAAATCATGTCTTGCCACCCGGATTATACAAATTGAATGTATAATTCCGATTGCAGGAGCAAATAATACGGTAGAAACTGGTATTTTAATGCCGTAAGCCGAAAGACTGGCTTGCCCTAAAACGCCCGGCGCGACCGAAACCAAAGAGCACGACGGCGCCCATTACGAGTATCGCGCACGCGGATGGTTCGGGCGTGGGCGTGGCCTCGAAACCATGATGAACACCGTCGGCATCAATGTAATATCCAACAATGTCGTCGCCGGAAATACCATATGTAACAGTGCCATTGACACCCAAAGGATCGTCAATCGTCGTATAACTCGTTCCGTTATAAAGATAACCATTATCAACACCGCCGCTGTCAATGTAATATCCGACAATGTTGTTACCCGAAATGCCGTTGGCCGAAGTGCCGCCAACACCAAATGGGTCTTCAAGAGTCGTATAACTCGTTCCATTATAAAGATAGCCATTAAGGGGACTTCCTCCTGTTACATAGCATCCAACAATATTGTTGCCGGAGATATCTTCGGCAAGAGAATACTGGGCTCCCGAAGGGCCGATAGTCGTAAAATCAGTTCCATTATACACAAAGCTATAATAGACGGCACTGCCGTCAGAGTAATATCCAACAATGTTGTTGCCGGAGCTGCCTGTGGCGACGGTGGTGCTGGCAGCATTGGGGTCGTCAAGAGTCGTATAACTCGTTCCATTATAGACAAAGCCATGAGCGAGGCCGCTGCTGTCAGTGTAATATCCAACAATGTTGTTGCCGGAAATACCAAAGGCTAAAGAGCCATTGACTCCCAAAGGATCGTCAATCGTCGTATAACTCGTTCCATTATAGACATAACCATTATCAACTCCGCCGCTGTCAATGTAATATCCAACAATGTTGTTACCCGAAATGTCGTTGGCCGAAGTGCCATTAACACCCAAAGGGGCGTTAAGAATTGTAAAATTATAGGTTTGAGCCTGCGCTGCGCCGGCCAGTGCCAGCGCGGCGGTCAGAAACACCAGACAGGTGTGACGACGCGAATTAAGTGCATCAGAACACGAATTATTTTTCGCTTCCATAATTTTGCCTCGGATTAAACTGCCATCATTCACTGTTTTCTTGCATGCGTCTTCAGTCGAACATACGGCAGCCCTTTCATCTTCCATTTCTTCGACAATTCTGCCGGTTCTCTCGTTTTGAACAGCAATTTCCTTGCCTATAAATTCGGTGGCAACATTGGTTATTTTTTAATTCAGTCTTGAAAAATGTTTAAGGGAAAAATGTGAATAATATGTGAATAACTTTGGGTGAGCTGAGTCAATAATGACGTTATTTTATTGGCACTGAATCGGTAATTCAGTTGGATTCCGACCCTCGCCTCCAGTTAAACCGCCTGTAAAAACACAGGTTTGGTCGGAGTCTCGAGGGGAAATCTTCAACGATATATCCTCACAAAATGTGAACACAGGATTGCCGTTTTCCAGAGGTAAAATTTGCTTCCAGCCGGTCACAAATTGGCCTCCGATATGCTCTCATAAGGGGAAAATGATGAATAATGTTATGAAAACTGGAATCTATTTTGGTTTGTGGCTCGCCTTTGTTGCGGGCTTCATTTCCGTCCGTGCTGACGACAACGCCGCCCAGGCCGCCGCCCGCGCGGCTTTGGAACAAAATCTGAAAGAACTCGATCATTCACCAGCATCCGGCACACCTTCCGGTGCCGCGCTCGTGCAACCCGGCCAATCCGCAACTTATGTAACCGACACGGTTCCACCAAAAGGAGTGACTCCGCAAACTTCTTTGGCCGTAACAACTCCGGTCGCCGCCCCTGTTGCAACCGTTGCGCCAGCCAGTATCCCATTAGCAATGGATTCGGCGGGATTCATTTCTGTCCCTGCGGACGACAACGCCGCCCAGGCCGCCGCCCGCGCGGCTTTGGAACAAAATCTGAAAGAACTGGATCATTCACCAGCACCCGGCACACCTTCCGGTGCCGCGCTCGTGCAACCCGGCCAATCCGCAACTTATGTAACCGACACGGTTCCACCAAAAGGAGTGACTCCGCAAACTTCTTCGGCGGCAACAACTCCGGTCGCCGCCCCTGTTGCAACCGCTGCCCCAATCAAGACCCCATCAACAGCGGCATTGCCAACGCCCAACCCAACCCCGGCATTCGCTGCAACAACATCGTCAAGTCCACCGGTGATCGTGAATTCGACCAATGAAATTGTGAACGACTATGGAACAATTTACAAAAATGCGCAGGTGGAAAAAGTGGATTCGGACGGATTAATTGTTAGTTATACGCCTGCGGGCGGCGGGTTGGCCATGTCCAAGGTCGATTTTGACGATCTTCCCGCCGAATTGCAGCAGCGATATGAGAAAAAATAAACGGATCGGTTCCTACCCGTGACCATCGGCAGTTATTTTTTTATAATTGGTCGTCCGCAAGTGGTGGCCATGCGCAAGCATCGTCACGCTGCCTACCCGGACGCGCAACTTCTGCACGTTGATTGTTCGACTTGACAACCACCTTGTCAAGAATCCGCTTGTTAATATTGGAATGTATCCAAGTGATACCTTGACCGCGCAATTGACAGTGAAATTTTTCAGTCGGCGCTGCTGTCGGCTGTCATGATTTCGATGCGGATGCAATTCACCAGCAGCACGACAAATTGCAGAAGCACAAAGCGCATGGCGCAATTCCACAAAATCAAGCCGCAATGTGAGCTCACATTGGGATGGTCAAGCGTCCACAACACCGACCAGACCACGGCGGAAGCCGCCGCCGACAGGGTTCCCCATCGGGAATTGATGATCAATGTCAGAATCGCCGATGGAATCAAATAAAACGGCAAAACGGAGACGTTGGGACCGGTGAAAAAATCAAGCGTCGCCACGCCCGCCAAAATGATGCAACTGGTCAGAACGGTGATCCGGTGGTTGGAGAATTGCTCGCGCAGGGAAAAACGGTCGGCGGGCAGCTTGGCTCGCTGCGCCAAAAACCATGTTTTGGTGTATCGATAGGTTCGCAGCCAGGGCAGCGGTAGAAATTCAAAAAGCACCCGCCTGCCGTCATCCATCGCGCAAAAAAACGAGCCTGTCATTCTGCAATAAAAACGCTCCATTAGCGAGGGTTCCCGTTTGCCTGAAGAATTGATTTGTTTGCCGAGCCATTGGCTTTGCAGCCGGTTCCAGCGGGAGTTAAATCGTTGCAATTTTTGAACAGCCGGCGAATCAACATTTTCCCCGGCAAACTGCTGGCGCTCGATTCTACCGTGACGTAAATGTTCGTGCTGCGGCCCGGGATGAACGGCGGACAAATCCGCATTGGCCAGATCGAGCATTCTTTCGTTGAATTCGATCCCTAAAAATTCGCAAATCTTCCGGCAGGCTTTCTCGGCGTCGTCTGTCAAATCGGCATAAGTGACATGACAAAGCCGGACTCCGCTACGTTCGAGTTCAGCCGCTTGTTGAATCAGTTGTTCCTGGTAAAAAATAACCCGGCTTAGGATGCCCCGGCGGCGAAAGAAAGCATCTTCGCGCCCCGCGCGGACTACGCTTTGATAAGTTTCAATTGAGTCACGCCAAATCAGGATAATGGAACACCCGGGATGGCATCGGACAAGCTGCCGCAGGCGCGTGCAATAAAATGGCGATTTTTCTCCAAAAAACGCCTTGCCCTGGCCGTCGCTGAAAGTGCGGTACAAATCTTCGGGGGTGCGGGTGTTTTCAAGCCCGCGCAGGCTGCCGCCGAAGATAAGCCGATGACGGGAGAGCGCCTTGTTGTAAAATTCCAGCCGCTGCAGCCAATCACGTTTGAACCGCATCTTGGAAAAAGCCCTCGGAAAACTCCACACATCGCATTCATACATCAAAGCCATTTGCGGATGCTGGTTCAGCAGGGCATATAATAATGAAGTGCCGGAGCGATAAACACCAACCACAAAAATCGGTTTCGAAGAACCCGGCTTCGTGCTTTGAACCTCCTGTTTTTTCCCAAGCATAAATTGGCATGATTATAAGCTTTGTTTGCTTATTTGCAAGATAATTGCTTCCTCACTTTGGGCACAAAAGCAACGCGGTGCATCATGCCTGCTCGAAACACGCCGAAGTCACCGTGCCCTCGCTGGCTGATTGGGAAAAGGATTGGCAGGAGAATCCGCAAAACCATGCGCGGCCAAATTTGTTTCAGGGGGATTTCCGGCACCCCCAAATAATTTTGCAGATGAATTAAAGCTTGTCGAAGGAAAATTAAAATCGCATTGCTTGCCCGTTCAGAATCGGAGACAGTGCTCAACAATTAAGATGAGTCAACTGACCCCTCCTATGGATTATCTGTCATGAACCCCGGCACCGCCGCCGTTCTAAACAAGTCCGATCCCAAAAGTTCCATAAGTTGGTTGTGGCTTGGGTTGCAGGCGGAACTCGTGCTCTTTCGCCGCCCGATGTTCGTGCTGTCCGTTCTGGCGATTGTGTTGGTTCCGTCGTTGTACGCCGTGTTTTACATCAGCAGCTTCTGGGATCCCTATGGCCACCTCGACCGTCTCCCGGCAGCCTTGGTTAACACTGATCGCGGCGTTATCCGGGGAGGGCGCAATGTAAATTTGGGCGATACTGTGGTAAATATGTTGAAGCAACATCCGCCGTTTCAGTTTGTCCGGCTTCCGTCGGCAGAGGCGGCGGACGATGCACTGCGTCGGGGAGAAGTGTATTTTGCCCTGTTAATCCCCGGTGACTTCAGCGAACGGGCAATCACCGCACGGCAGGACCGACCGGCTGAATTCACATTGCGGGTTGTCGAGGGCGACAGTTATACCAGCGCGATTATCGGCAAACGATTTGGCAGCGAACTCGCCCATACCTTGAACGAACAATTGAATCGCGAACGTTGGACGGCAATTGAGGGCGACCCGGCTGTTCCGGCAGAAAATTCAGTTCGCGCTGCCATCGGACAGCTTCGCGACGGCAGTCAAAGTGTTCATGAAGGAGCGCAACGCGTACAGGACGGAGCCGGCCAACTCGACACAGGACTCGGCAAAGCAGCCGACGGCACCCGGCATCTGAACGATGCCATGAGGCAAATCGCCGCCGGAGTGCGGGTGATGCGCGGCCGGTTGCCGCCCCAAACCCGGTTGCAGGAGCTTGCCGATGGCAGCAAAGCCGCGGTGGTGGGAGAGGAAAAGCTTGAGGTAGGAATCAACCAACTGGTGGCCGGTGGTGAACGTCTTGAACCAGGAGCCGAACAATTGCGTCAACGGGCTGCAAAGGTGCCTTTTGGCGGACATCGTCTGTCCGCAGGAGCGGCACAACTCGAGGCCGGGATTGCCATGCTTGACACTAACCTCGTTCTGGTCGCAGTTGGCGGCCGTCAATTGAACGCAGGACTGGAACAGCTCAACGACGGAATCCAGCCGCTGACCGGTGGGATGTTGCAGCTTGAAACGGGTCTGGACACGATGATTGCCCAACTTCCGTCGGTGGACCCGGATGGCCATGGAACAACTGCTGCCGGCCAACTTCGTAATGGCGGCGAAGAATTGACCAACGGCTTGGCGCGTCTGCGCGAAGGATCACACCAGCTTGTGGAAGCCAGCAAGGAGCTTGAAGCCGGGACCGCCAATCTGGCTCTTGGACTTGACCGCTTGCACACAAGTTTCTCGGAAGAGTTCGGCGACGCCGACGGCGGCGGCCTGGCCGCCCCTGTCCGCATGAACATCGAAACCAGCGCCCCGGTACCCAACAATGGAACGGGATTCAGCCCATATTTTGCTGCCCTTGCTCTGTGGCTGGGCGGGATTATGATAACCTTCGTTTTTCATTGTCGGCGGCTGATTGAACCCATGCGGGGAGCGCCGCGTTGGGTGTGCTGGTTCGCAAAAGCCGCCGTTCCGCTGGGCCTTGGCGGACTGCAAGCGACGATTGTCGTGGCTGTTCTTCGTATGTGCTTTGGCATCGCGTTCGTGCATCCGTGCCTCGTGTGGCTCGCAGCCATTCTAGGTTCGCTCGCATTCGTCGCAGTGATCCTGCTGCTCATCGCCGTACTCGGTGACGCCGGACGACTGCCGGCGGTCGTGTTATTGATCCTGCAACTGGCGTCTGCTGGCGGCATTTATCCGGTGGAACTCTCGGGCCGGTTCTACGAAGCCATTCATCCCTTCATGCCTTTTACCGCGCTCGTCACTGCCTTTCGCGCCACGATGTTCGGCGCTTATGACGGCGCGTGGCTGATACCGGCAGTTCAATTGGCTGTTACCGGCGGCAGCGCCGCGATTCTCGCCATCTGGTTCGCTCGCTGGAAATTCATTCCGCGCGATTCCTATGGTCCGGCGGTGGAATTCTCCTGAGGACCAACTAAACGGAAAAGATTGCGTGCCGGCTCAAAAACTCGCCGTCAGGAGCCGGGGGAAATCAGCGGACGATTCCACTTTCATTCTCTGTTCGCGGGCTTGCCGCCATATGCCGTGCAGTGTGCGCCAAACATAACGTCAGTGGTTACATTTCCTCATCGGCACGCGTGGCTTACTCCATTCCCAACGGCAGGATTTTGACGAGGTAAACGTCATTCTGCCGCATGGAGAAGGTGCGGACAAAGGGCTTGCCGGTTTCAATCTGGATGGTTTCCACCGATTCAGGGTCGCCGTTGCTTTGCTCACGCAGAATTTCGACCTGTCCCGGGGTTAATTGCGCCGGTGAGCCCAAGTCAAGATAACTCGTGAAAACGTCATCGGCGCGATAGCCGGTTTGGTAAATTTCCAGGGTGTAGCTTCCGGCGGGAAGGTTGGTAATGCTGAGCATCGCCTGGCCAATTTCCTTGGCCGGAATTTCTTGCCGATAGAACTGTTGATCATTCATTCCCGTCGGCGGCACGATGGGAGTATAGTTCCAAAACAAGGCTTGGATGGAATTATCCGCGCTTTTGCACACCCAGGAAGCCGGGTCGGCATCGGCCAGTTCCAACGGCCCCAATTCGTTGAGAAATTTGAACGCGTAGAAGGCCGGTTTTTTCAAATCCTCGTAATTAATCAGGCCGAAGCCGCCGTGGAACGGTGTCATCCGCGGTCCGTTCTCTTCAAAAATATCGGTGAACACCCAATAAGACATCGAGTCCACGGACTGATAGGCACCCTTGACCTTGCTCAGGATAAAGGCCGCCTGCTGATAGCTGTCGTGCATGAAATCGGTTGGCGTGTAGGCCGAACTCCACTCGGTGAAATGCAACGGCAGGCCGGGCATCGGGGAATGATTAATCATCTGTCGCTCGCCTGCCATCCGGCCAATGACCGAATTGGGATCGGAATCAATCACCGTTCCCCGCTGGCCGGTTTCGTCCAAATACCCGCTCTTGACGCCATACGTGTGCGTGGAAATGAAGTCGAGCGGCACGCTGTTGCTGTGACAAAAGTTAATGAATGGCTCATCGAACTGGCCGATGGCCGTGGCCGGGCCGCCCACGCGATAATCCGGCGAGACGTCTTTGATGGCCTTGGCCGTGACGGCATACAGCTTGAAATAATCTTCCCGCGTTCCGGTAAAGAAACCATCATGCAAATCGGGTTCATTCCAGACTTCAAAGTACCAGCTTTTGACCTCGTCATGGCCGTAGCGCTCCTGAAAATGGCTGACCAGATGGCGGATTAAGTCGGCCCATTTGTCATACGATTTTGGCGGCGTGATGTTGCCCTTCCACCAAAACACGGTTTGTTTGCCGCTGGCCAGGTCCTTGGGCATGAACGAAAGTTCGACAAACGGCTTGATGTCAATGCTCAACAGGAAGTCATAAAGCCGGTCAATGTATTGCCAGTTGTAGCTGGGATTGCCCTGCGCGTCTTCCTTGTAAACCCCCATGTCATCGGTGAGCAATCCGTGCATGCGGATGTATTTAAAGCCGCATGCGCGCCGCACCTCGCGCAATTGATCCTGCCAATCCGCGCGCAGTCCTTCGTTGGCCCGGCCCGCGCCGATGCACTCCTTGAACGACGTGTTCAGCGGCCCCTGGACTGCATTCACATCGGCGGCAATCACCCGGACCTGCGCATCCGGTTCCGCTGCCGGCGTTTCCCCGGTCCCCGCCGCCAACGCAAGCGACTGCTCTAAAACGGCCGTTGCAACCACCGCGGTCAAAACATACAAAAAGTTGGCTGAAATCAGATTGTTTGTCATAAATAAAAAGCGGATTGAATGCTTTCGCTTCCAAAGATTGGATTCCCTCCCATCCGGGTCGGCAGTGTTTTTGTCATTTTGGCCGTAAAATCATGGGCAGATAAGATATTCGGAATTAACTCAAACTTCATTGGCTTTTGTCAATGTGCTGTTAATGGATGATGACATCCTCTCATTAAACAACAAATGAAATATCGGTGAGACCGTAAAGCCAGATTGCTTGAGTGGATAGGCTTATCCGTTGG
The DNA here is from genome assembly GCA_050015635.1 of Verrucomicrobiota bacterium. Lineage (GTDB taxonomy): Bacteria > Verrucomicrobiota > Verrucomicrobiia > Limisphaerales > UBA11358 > UBA11358. The sequence goes on along the minus strand of JBEKBA010000098.1, from coordinate 255 downwards.
GTTGACAAATTTAAGGTAGGGTCATCGCGCCCCGGTCGCCATAGCGGAACGCGCGACGGCGACTGCGATGACCGGACGGCGCAGCGCGCCAGCCAACTGGATGACTGGAGAATTTTCGAGGGGTAGGTTGTTACGTAAGCGTCACGCCGAGCACCTCTTGACAGAACAACGGCAAGGAGTCGTAAGTGTCAGAGATAATATGCTACGACGTTTATGATGCGAGCCGTTGCACCGACCGGCGTGTTTTGCTCCAGG
>JBEKBA010000097.1:0-9864 GCA_050015635.1 Verrucomicrobiota bacterium | reverse complement strand
GAGGGCTACGCCTATGCGGTGCGATTTGCACCGAATACGGCGGTAACGGAAAGCCTGATTCGCAAACTATGGCAGGAAAGCCGCCAGAGTTTTTATCCCTACAACGAGGTAACCGACGAAATCATCTATCACCGGTTGGGACGCTAAACGCGCCGGGGATTCAGTCGCAAGGCTGCTTCCCTGGCAACGCATGGGAGCTGCGAAAAAACCAAATCAATTACGGGACGCTGTTCTCCTTGTCAAACAAGAGAGACGGCATCAAATGAGCCAGTTCAAGCGGTGAACCAGACACCGCTCGCGGAAAAATCATGAGCGCGTCCAGTGGGCGGTTGGAGCAAATGAAGCGGGGCACGCCTTACGTCTAACGCTGTTAGTTCATTTTGCGTTCGAGAATTATCCGAAAGCTGGCCGAGACCTGGACGAAATCCGTTCGAGACCTGGCCGATTTTTATCCGGGATCGGTCAGCCTGCCGGACTCATCGCGGTAGCCGGTCGCTTCCTCCAGCGCCTCTTGAGCGCCCCGCGGCGGAATGCCAGCGGCACGCCGCTTCTGTTCCTGCCGCAAACGGTCGCGTTCGGCCCGTGCCTGCCAGTTGGCGGCCTGCTGTTTTTGCCGTTGCTCGATCATGGGCTGTCGCAGCTTCGTAAGCGTCACGCTGAGCACCTACTTGACAGAGTAATTACAGCGGCAACTTCGTAGATGTCAGAGATGATATGCTACGACGTTTATGATGCGAGCCGTTGGATCGGCAGTTGCATTTTGTCCCAGGCTTTGGGCGTGACTTCTGGGATTTGGCGGTTGGTCATGTTGGGCATCATCAGCGTCGTAGTAGCAACGCGGTCTGCCGCCCGCGCTCCGCTCTTTGTGCATTACATAGTGACCGGGGCCGCGAAATGGCGTATAGCGATAGCACCCCGGTGAGCGGGGGAAATCACTCTCCTCAAAATAGCCAACGGGTATCCCATCCAGCATGAACTGGTTCTTTGAAATTGCCATATCGCTTAATGACGCCAATCAATATCTGAACCCACTCACCCGGTAACGCAAGAACTTTCCAGCAATTTCCACCCATAACCCCTTGATTTCCACGCTTGTGAAGGCTTCTTAAGGTTATTCCAACCTTTTTTAGATAACGAATGGTACCAGCGCCTTTACCCGGGCTTTGTAGGCGGGATATTCATCGGGAAAATGCCGCAGGAGGAGCCTTTCTTCCTGCTTCAGTTTTATCCAAAAACCGATGAAGAAAAGCAAAAGACTCGCCAACGCGGCTAGTCGGCTGGACACAATGGCTGTTCCCAAACACATGAGAAGAAGGCTGGTATAAATCGGATGACGCACAAAGTGATATGGGCCACGTTCCACCAGTTTGTGTCCCTGTTTGAACTCGACATTACTGCTCCAATTATCCGCCAGCGTTTTGCGTGACCAGATGGCCGCTACGAGTCCCAGCACACAAATCGCATCCCCCGGCAATTCCGTGGTCACCGTATGCGGTATCACAACCATGCCAAAAGAATTCTCCCCCGGCACAAACAGCAGGATGGCACCCGGCCAGACGGGCATCCTGTGCGCCAGCATCCGGGTCCAGCTTTGGCGTTCCGCTGCCGGCTTGATTGTTTGGGCACTGATCATCCAATAGAATATGAAGATAATCCAACAAGCGGCGATCAATCGTCCGGGCATCATGAATCAGAGCATATCACCGGTGGATTCCCCTCGCAATATAGACAGGGGCATCACGCAGAATTGCTGAATTTCCGGTCGTGGTGCATTGGTGCATTACAGGGTTGATGCCAATTTTGCTGCCAATTGCAATTAAGGGAAAATAATTATCAAAATATCGTTAGGCTCTTTTGGATAGTGTCTTATAGTAAAAGGATAATGAATGGAGAAACTCAATTGGAATTCGACTGCTATCAAACAACCCAACTTCAACCGCACAGCCGTGAACCGGTCTGGGTTCAAGGTGCTGGCTATCGGTGTTTAGCTGTGTTTGATGATAAAAATGGCGGGTGGAGAACTTATTACACCGGCAAGCCGATCAAAGACCTTATTGAAGTGCTTTCCGGACCGTCAAATTAAGCCTTCAAAAGTTCCTCAATTGTCCATCTGCGGTTTGTCAATCCCGCCGCTTTGCGCGGGCGTCTGAATCGGGTGCAGCGTCACGCTGCCCATTCCCGCACCGCCAGGCACATCCGTGTTAATTTGTGTAATTCGTGTCTAATTTTTGTTTTCATCATCGAGTCTCGACAACTCAGTGATTTGGAACCAGCTTCTCGTCAACAAACGATGTGGAAGGGACAACGAAGAAAGAAGCTGCTGTCAACCCCGTTTCCCCCGGACTGGAAGCGGATCGTGGAGACGTGCTGCCCATTCTATCATCGGTTGCCGGAGCCGGATCGCGGGGAATTGGAGGGACACATCCGGGTGTTTATGGCCGAAAAGAAATTCGAGGGGTGTGGAGGCTTGAAAATTACCGACGAGATCAAAGTCTGCATCGCCGCCCAGGCCTGTCTGCTCCTGCTGCATCGCCATACTGATTGCTATCCCGCCCTGCGAACCATTTTGGTGTATCCCGGTACCTATTTCGCGCCGACCGCCCGGCATGTAGGCTCGGGCGTCTTCGAGGAAAGTCAGCAATCTCGCGCGGGTGAATCCTGGCGGGAAGGAGTGGTGGTGCTGGCGTGGGATGAGGTGCGCAAGGGCACGATGGCCTCCGGGCAATCCAACGTTGTCCTGCATGAATTTGCCCATCAATTGGACTTCGAGGACGGCTACGCCGATGGCGCGCCGTTATTGGGAACCGGAGAAACATTCTTGATGCGCAAGAGCCGATATGCAACCTGGGCACGGGTGATGGGCGCAGAATACGAACAGCTCCGGGCGAAAGTGCAAAGTGGCGAAAACAGTGTTTTGCGTGATTATGGCGCTACCAATCCTGCGGAATTCTTCGCGGTGGCAACCGAATTCTTTTTTGGGAAACCGCAAGAAATGCACCAGAAACTACCGGCGTTGTATGAAGAGTTGAAATGGTTTTACCGGCAGGACCCGGTGCATTGGCTCCCGTAACAGGATGGTTGGGCCGTCATTCCGCATTCATCGCGGCTGGACGATCCCGATTTTCAATCTTCACGCGCATCTTCTGCAAAGCCTGCTCTTGAATCTGGCGGATGCGTTCGCGTGTGACCCCTAACCTTTCCCCCACCTCTTCAAGGGTTTTCGGGCGGCCGTTATCCAGTCCGAAACGCATTGCCAGAATTCTGCTTTCCCGCGGTTCAAGCGTGGCCAGAACTTCCTGCATCAATTGGTTGTCGTTGTGTTTTACGATCGCGTCGAAGGGAGCGGCTGCGCTGGCATCCGCCACGATTTCCGAGATCGCGGTGGTATCGTCGGTGCTGATGGGCGAATCGAGTGACACCGGTGCCCGGGACGCTTCGCGATATTGGCGAACGCGTCGTGCGTTGAGTCCCAGGTCATCTGCGACTTCTTCGTCGGTCGGCTCGCGATCAAGCGTCTCGCGCAGCTTCACTTCCACCCTCCGGATATGCGTCATCTTGTCCACGACGTGCACCGGAAGGCGAATGGTTTTTGACTGATTTGACAGTGCCCGCCTTACCGCCTGCTTTATCCACCAGGACGCATAGGTCGAAAGCTTCGCTCCCTTTCTTGGGTCGAAGCGCTGCACACCTTTCATCAGTCCGATGTTGCCCTCGTTGATGAGGTCCGGCAGCGGAAGACCAAGCCCCTCATAGTCGCGGGCGATTTTCACCACCAGCCGCAGGTTGGCTGTTATCATCTGCTCCCGCGCCCTTTTGTCGCCGCGCCGGATTCGCCGGGCGAGCGTGATTTCTTCTTTTGGCGTCAGCAGCTTCACCCGGCCAATCTCGCGGAGATAGAGCTGGAGGGTGTTGCCTTGCAGCGACTCTGTCGGAATGACTTCCGTCCCGGCAGCCACCGGTATTGGCATCGGTTCGGCGGGCAAAGTTACAGGCGGCGGTGCCGGCGCGCGAAGTCGGCGCGAACGGCGCAGTGACGACAAGCGGGCGCGCGGCAACCTGGGCTTTTTCCCGCCCGTCCGGTCATTTCGTTTGAGTGTGGTTTTCATGCAATCCCGTCAATTCCGTTGATTGTCCCGGGCCAGTTCCTCCGGGGTCACCACCAGATCGAGTTTTTCCGTATGCCGGATGACTGTGATTTGTGATGGGACGCCGATCACCCTGGCAACGAGGTGACGATGCAACTCATCAATTCCGGAAACGGGTTCGCCACCGAACCTGACCACCACATCACCCTCCCGTAAACCGGCACGGCTCGCGGGACTGCCGGGTTCGATGCCGGTCACCAGGACGCCGTGGTCGGCTACCAGACGGTGGAACCTCACCACCCGCCGATGAATGGGCACGTTCTGGCCGGCAACCCCAATCCAACTGCGGCGGATATACCTTTCCTTGATCAACCACGCCGCCACGAACTCCGCAGTGTTGCTGGCGATGGCGAAACAAATTCCCTGCGCGGGAAGAATGATCGCGGTGTTCACACCGATGATTTCACCGCGCGAATTGACCAGCGGGCCGCCGGAGTTCCCGGGATTCAATGCCGCATCGGTCTGGATGACATTGTCAATCAACCGACCGGACTGGGAGCGCATGGAGCGACCCAGCGCGCTCACCACCCCGGCGGTTACCGTCTGCTGAAAACCAAATGGACTCCCGATGGCGATGGCAATCTGTCCAACGCGGATCGATTTGGAATCTCCGAATTGCGCGTGAACGAGTTGGGACGCATTGATGCGGACGACCGCTAAATCTGTTTCCGGGTCGTCGCCAACCGGACTTGCGTCAAATACACGGCCATCGGCCAGCGTGACTTCCATCCTGATCGCACCGTGGACGACGTGGCTGTTGGTAAGAATGAAACCGTCAGGCGCAATCACAAAACCGGAACCGCTGCCGCCGGATTCCGGCCCACGCCGGCTTTCGCGGTTGGCTCCGTGAACGCGAATGTTCACCACCGCAGGACCGATCTTCGCGACCACGCGGGTAATGGTTTTGGAATAGCCGTCCAGCAATTCGTCATCGCCGGATGACGGTTCGACCGGTGCCTCTGCGACAACGGCATCGCTGTCACTAAACACGCGAACAAGTCCGTTCGCTTCGCGTCGTTGAAATGGAGTTGTCATTTTCATCTTCAGTTTCGACAAGTCAGCCTGCTCAAATGGAGCGGTTGACGATTTTTGGGCTCAAGCCGGCTCAGCCAGTTTCTCCAGCTTGGAAACGATCTCACGTTTGCCGGTGACGCCGACAGTTTGATCCCGCACTCCGCCGCCCGCGAAATAGAGCAGCGTCGGAATGGATTGGATTCCGAAGCGCGCGGCCAGAATCGGATGGGTGTCCACGTTGACCTTCGCAATCTTCACGCGACCGGCTTGCTCGGTGGCAATTTCGTCCAGCACCGGCGCGAGCATTTTGCACGGCCCGCACCATTCGGCCCAAAAGTCCACCAGGACGGGTTGCTTCGATTGGAGTACTTCGCGCTCGAAGTTGTCTTCATTGATTTCAATGGTCGGTTTCATATTTTCCTTCACCTTTCATTTTATGTAACATCTATGATTACACACTTGCACAAAAAAATAGAACGTCAACTGACTTTTTTCCTGGCGCAGACCCCGGCTGCTTTCACCGCGTCAATCATGTCGGCCAGGGCGGTCTTCGCCAGATCCCGTTCCATGGCACTCTGGGCTGACGCAAAAACTTTGGCCAGAGCGTCAGGAATGCAGTGCCCCACCGGGCAGGCCGCGCTGGGTTTTTGCGCTGGAGTCGCAAACGGTTTCGCATTCTCGACTGACCGGTAAACCTCCGCCAGAGTAATGCGACGTGGTGAACGGCTCAACCGGGAGCCAGACCCGGCGCCTCTGCAGGTTTCCACCAGCCTGGCTTTCTGCAAAGATAACAGGAGTCGCCGGATGGTAACCGGATTGGTGTTGACGCTCCCGGCCAGGAACGCGGACGTGACCCGGTCGCCCTCTTTGTAAGCCAGGACGGCGAGTACGTGGACGGCCATGGCAAATCGGCAACTGGTTCTCATACAGTATGGATTTAAGTAATCGAAATGATTACATCTGTCAATAGGATTTCACCTGAATCTCAACCGAAAACTCAAGGCGCGGTGTCAGGCAGAGCCACTGCGCTATGGTATGGGACGCCGCGGCCGAAGGCGTGGGATATTTGTGGAAAGATGAGATGAAATGGAACACTTCGTTCGGGATACGCTGTGAATTCATCGTTTGTGAGTAGAAACGGTGTTTGCATGCGCTTGTGCAGGTCTTGGATGTGGATTTACGTTGTCACTGGGGCGCGCTTGCCGATGGTGGATTTGATGATGAACTTGCTGCGTGTGGCCAAGGCCCGACAGTCACGGCACAATTTTGCGCGAAGGGTTGCGGGCGTTGTGCAACCGGTTGGACAGGACGGATTCGAGTTTCACGTAATTGTCCGGGCAAACCTCGTAAAAATCGTGCATATAACTGCGTCCGCCGAAGCCTTCCTTCCAGTCTAATAATCCCTGATTGATGGTGCGACCGTTGAACTCGTTGGAAATGCCGAAATCAAAGAAACGCTTGTCCTTGTATTGCTCGATCAGCGAGCTGAACAGGTAAGCATGAGCGCCTATCTGTCGTCCTTTTTTCGTGACCGCGCCGTACTGCGCGTGAGCCACGGTCGGAGTTTCATAAATAGTTGTTCCCGCAACAATTTCATCACCGCAATAGGCCGAGAATTGTTTGATCTGTTCAGGAAAACGTGACGCGAGCAGTGTGATTTCCTCAAGGGTATGCACAGGTTTGACTCCATACCGGGCAGCCAATTGGGATGTCAATACCCGTTCCCAAAATGGCTGAAAAGATGTTTCCTGGACGATACGGACTCCCAGACTGGTCGCTTTCTTAATCAGGCTTTTGCGGTCCCTTCGGAAGGGAAGCCGGTCCGCCTGCGAGACCGTTGTCGTGCAATCCCGGCGATAAAGCTTGGCGTCCAGGAGGAACAAGGCATACGCCACTTCGTCGTCCGGGATCGTGTTGTAAAAACCCGGAATCCGTTTGTAGAGCAGTTTGGAAATCTGTCTTTGGCTCAGGTAATGCAAAACTACATGGAAACATGCCAGTACATCACCCAGCGTCGCTGCGCGGGAAACCAGAAGCCCGCCAAAAGTCAGCCCTTCATGGCTGATGAGTGTGCCGTCGGCGTTAAGGTTTGCCGGCAACACGGCAAGCAACACGTGGTCGTTGAAAATCATCAGCGAATGGTCGGCGAACCGGTTGCTATGATAGTCCATGTAGTCGCGGGAGAAAAGGAAGGTTGCGTTCTTGGCTGTATTCACAAATGTGTCCCACTCCAGCTTGCGACTGGTGGTGTATCGCTCAACCAGGAATGCGCCAGCATCGCTGTGTTTTGGTGCCACGCGGGGAGAATTGATTTTTAAAAACGTCGAATGCAGGACATCTTTCACCTTATCCAACAATTGGTAGGCGATATAGGGTTTTACCAGTGTGGCGACAGGTTCAAGCCACGGATTTTTGGCCAGTTCCTGCGTGGGCAACGTTCCGGTGGCCATGATGACCGGCAGCCCCATGCGGGCGGAACGCAGCTTCTTGATCAGTTCAATGCCGGTCAGCTTGGGCATATTGTTGTCGGTAATCAGAAGATCGTAGCGGTTGGCATTAAGTGACTGCCAGGCAGCGGCGCCGTCTTCGGCGACATCCACCGTGTAGCCTGCATGAAACAAAACCGTGGCGTTGATCTGGCGAAGGTCACGGTTGTCCTCAACCACAAGAATACGATGGGGCGGATTCGATTCGCGTTGAAAGGGTGCGCTGTTCTGCTTCCCGGCTTGCGACATGTTTTTGTCTGTCATAACATGATACTATAAGTTGAAATTTTTTGCGCGTGCTATGGGGTGTTCACCCCATGTTCCGGGTAACTGTACCGATGCCGGCGGAATTCTCGGTCAAAACGCCATCCTTCGATGGATTTGTTTTCATGGGCTAAAAATCACCGCAAATGTCGAAAAGTGCTTGTGAGTCATGCATTGTCTTCATCCGGCACGGACCGCTATCCTCGCGTGTGTCGCGGGATTGAGACAAATCGTCGCTCAGTTTTTTGGACTTGGGACTATGCGGGGCTTCTTCGGTCAGTTCTCTGGCTATGATGGGTGTGTTCATAAATTTAATGTTTTCTTGGTTTCGGTTGTGTGGTGGAAGCCATGTTTCCATTTCGTGGCCTGGGAATTTCTTTTTATGTCCGGTTATGAAAACCATGAGCCCGGGTAAGCTTGCGTTCCGCAAGTAATTGCGCCTCGGTCTCCCCTCCATCACAATTCACGATTTTAAGCATAGGTACACATAATGCACAGCGAGAGTCTGCGGGTGCTATGGGGTCTTTCCCTACCTGAGACTTTCAAGATGGCTGAAACCAACCAGCCTGTGACGCTTCTCATCCCAGAGCCGGAAGGTGAGAGATTTGAGGCTGGAAAACAGCGTGACAGGCGGCACGGTTTGAAACAGTGGCTCCGCCTTGTGGCATCGTTCCAGATTGTAATTGGGAATCCGCGAGCTTAAATGATGAATGTGATGAAATCCGATGTTACCCGAAAACCATTGGAGAATCCTCGGCAATTTGTAGAACGAACTGCCTTGCAGCGCCGCCGCGAGATAATCCCATTGGCCGTGGCGCTGCCAATAGACCCCCTCGAACTGATGCTGCACGTAAAACAGCCATACCCCGGCCGAGCCGGCCACCATGATCATCGTCAACTGGATCACCAGATATGCCTTGAGGCCGAAAATCATGCTCAACCCGATGGCCACTCCCAAAATTGCCAGATTGGTCCAATACACCGACTGACGCTCTCGTTGGTTTGCCTGTTTCGGCGCAAACCGGTGGTTGATCACAAACAGCAAAAGAGGTGCAATCACAAAGAGCACGATCGGGTTTCGCGCCAGCCGGTAGGCGAACCGTTTCCAGCGGGACGCTTCCAGATATTCCTTCACGGTCAATGTCCACACCGAACCCAGGCCGCGCCGGTCGAGGTCGCCCGACGCCGAATGGTGACTGGCATGTTCCCGGCGCCAGAGCTGATACGGAGTGAAAGTCAGTATGCCAGTAATGAATCCCCAAATATCATTCGCTTTCCGGGATTTGAAAAATGAACTGTGGCCGCAATCGTGGTGAATGATGAACAACCGCACTAAAAATCCACCCGCCAGTATCGCCAGCGGCAGCACAATCCACCAGGACACCGCCAGACTGAGGTAAATTAGATACCAGAGAACGACATAAGGAACGAGCGAATTGACAATCTGCCATACGCCACGCCACAAGGAAGGTTGCTGATATCTGGCCACAATCTCCTTCCAAGCCGCAGTGTCCGTTGGGCATTCACCTGTTATCAAGCCCGGATTATTTCTGGTTTGATTCGAGTCCGTAGTTGGCGTCACCCATTGCGCGTTGGCGGACTCTCCAGTTTTGAAGAGCCTCTTCATGACAACATGATAGGCCGCTAAGCGCGCGGTTGCTATGGGGTGTTTACCCCATACCAGACTTGATGAATCCCGGCTCCGATTGCAGGTCGCAAGGGTGGTAAACGAAACCTGACGCGACCCGGATGCAAGTCGGAGCGATGAGAGAGCCCCAAAGGCTTCCGACGTTAAACGATGGTCAACTGGACGCTGCTTTCGATGATGCCCGTACTGATGGCATAGCGGGTGAGCCCGGCGGTGTCGTGGATGTCGAGCTTCTGCATGAGATGTTCGCGATGCTTCTCGACGGTCTTGATGCCAATGCCGAGTTCCGCCGCGGTTTCCTTGTTGG
>JBEKBA010000096.1:0-9959 GCA_050015635.1 Verrucomicrobiota bacterium | reverse complement strand
GTGGTCTGGCCGTCAGTGCATTCATAGGTAAAACTATCTATCCCTACGTAGTTAGTTGCCGGTGTGTAGCTGAACCCGCCGTTGTTGGTCAATATCAAGCTGCCATCAGCCGGTCCGCTCACCTCAATGGCCGTCAAACTCCCATTCCCCGTGTCGTTGGCCAGAACCCCCGGCGCGGCTACTCGCAAGGTCGTGTTTGATACGGCGTTGTAGCTGTCATAGTTGGCAATTGAATTGGATGTGGCACTCACGATCACATCGTCCACCGAGAAAACATAAGCCGCCTGGGGCAACGTCCACAGGTTCATGCCGATCCCGCCGCTGGAAGATACCGGGGACGAATCAATCGAACCATCGTCCGTCACGCTCTCCACCAGTTGGCCGTCAAAATAGGCCGAGATCGTATTGCCTTGGAACGTCATCTTCAAATTATGCCAGTTGACGCCCACGCCCGGCAGCGTCACCTTGCTTCCCATCAAAGTATAGGGATAGGTCCAGGTGTCATACTTGATCAGCCATAACACCGCCGTGCCATTTCCCGACGCCAGGAATTCGGGGGATTCTTCCGGATAAATCCACGCGCCATAGTGCTCTCCGCTGCTCGTGTTCAGTCGCCCAAAAATGCTCGCGCTCGCCGCATTGTCCGCCGAAAACCGGATTTGCGCCTGCACCGAATAGTTCGTCCAATTGCTGTTCGGATAATAGACCAGGCCGTAGTTGGTGTCCGTACTGACCCCGATCAGCAGATTGTTGGTTATGCCCCAGGAACCCACAATGTTTGGATTTATTCCCGTTGCCGGGACCCAGGGGAAAATGGCGCTGCTGTTGGCCGGACGCGCAAAATTGTCATAGAAAAGTTCGCCGGGTGCGGTGACGGAGATGACCACTGTCGCCACACTGGATGTGACTGAACCGCTGATGGCCTTGTAAGTAAAGCCGTCCACTCCGGTGAAGTTGTTCGTTGGCGTGTAACTAAACGAACCATCCGCATTCAAAGTCAGCGTGCCATTCGTTGGCCCGCTCACCAACATCGCCGTTAAACCTTCTCCGGTGTCATTGGTCAATACCCCCGGTGCCGACACGTTGAACGCCGCTCCCGCCGCGGCGGTATAAAAGTCATCGTTTGCAACCTGGCCTTGAACCAAATGCAAGACGCCGGTCACGCAGAAAACAGTGATAATCCACGCTTTCATCCGCGATAACCTGTCCAAATTATGCGTTTTCCGCACTCCTTTATGGTAAAATAATTGAATAAAGATGCTAATATAGCACAAGCCAAAGACCGGGCAAACGAAAACACCAGTATCTGTGTCCATCTGTGTTCAAGTTGTCAAAACCCGCACAAATAAATGGTTCCTTGATGCGTTGAACGGCCGCTGTCAGCGGAACTGTCAGTATGGCGATGGATGCACGAACTATTCGCTATTACTCTGCCACTACTACGCTGAAATTCGCCCACTACACCTTAACGTGTCGCGACGGTTCTGCTGCATAATTCAGACCTATGCATATGAAAAATGTCGGAGTTGCAAAACCGCAAAATTAGTCAAGCGGCCCGTAATGGCGTTTGCTAGTTTAGCGGGCAAATGAGCGGCACACAGCCAAAGCATAAGACAACGTGGAATGATTATAAGGAGCGCATTCTGCGCGTGTTGACGCATATCCGAGAGCATCTGGATGAGCCGTTGGATTTGGAGGAGTTGGCGCGGGTGGCGTGTTTTTCGAGTTTTCATTTTCATCGCATCTTCGCGGCGATGACGGGTGAGACGATTGCGGACCATGTGCGGCGGCTGCGGTTGGAGCGGGCGGCGATGGAATTGAGGTCGGGCGCGAAGCAGGTGGTCCAGGTGGCGCTGGACGCGGGTTACGAGGCGCATGAAGCGTTCACGCGGGCATTCAAGGCGGCCTACGGAGTTTCGCCGTCGGAGTTTCGCCGCGCGACGGAGCCCATCGCCATTCGCCCCGCGCCGTCCGGCGTGCATTTTCGGCCGGGAGTTCCTTTGACCACCTTCAACACAAATCACATCACCACAAAAATTATGAAAGTCATTACCAGGAAAATCAAACCGATGCGCGTGGCTTATTTGCGGCATGTCGGCCCATACGAAGCTACCCACCAAACGTGGATTGACCTCACGGCACGGCTATCGGCGGAAAAGCAGGTCCGCAAGTGTTCGATGTTCATCGGCATTGGACACGATGATCCAACTGTGATACCGGCGGCGGAGCTTCGTTACGATGCGTGCATCACGGTGGATGAAGAATATGAGCCGAAGAAGCCGGTAAAGTTGCAGACAATCGCCGGCGGCGATTACGCCGTGGTGAAAAATTGCCCGGTCGCAAAAATCAAGGACGCCTTCCAGTTTCTGTACGGCAAATGGCTCGCGCGGAGCTCCCGGGAGTTGCGGCCTGCGCCGGGCTTTATAGTGTTTGTGGGTGCCCGGGACGCGGTCGCGCCCAGGAAACAGCGGGTGGATATTTATATGCCGTTGCACCCGAAGCGGCCCCTGAATAAAGCGGAGCAAATGAACATCCAAGTGAGGACGCTGGAGCCGCAGCGGGTCGCGTATATGCGGCATGTGGGGCCGTACAACGGGGCGCATCGGGTATGGATGGATTTTACGACGAGGCTGAAGAAGGACGGGCTGCCCCGCAAGGATTCGTTGTTCATCGGCGTGCCCCTGGATAACCCGAAGGTCACGCCGCCGGAGAAATTGCGTTACGACGCCTGCATGACGGTGGATGAGAAGTACGTGCCGACCAAGCCTGTGCGTGTGCGAATGATAGAGGGCGGTGATTATGTGGTGGCGAGGAATTGTCCGTTCGGGGCGATTGCCAGGGGCTATGAGAAATTGTTCCGTTCATGGCTGCCTAAGAGTGGCCGAAAAGTACGGAAGGCCCCGTCGTTTTTGGTGGCGGTGAATGGTCCGATGAGGATGCCGCCGGCGTTTGGGTTCACGGATATTTATGTGCCATTGGAGATGTCGAAGTAAAAATCGGTTGGGAGAATCGCCGTAACTGAACAGCGTCGGAACATGCCCTACTGGGATCAATGCGGAATACTGAACTGGCCAGAAAGCTGAAACGGAGCGTGTCGAGCGTGCGTTCCCGTCGGTACGACAACACGAGCATACGATTCATCCAAACTCCAAAACGGTGGACACCCTCCGAATTACGTTTGCTTGTGACTGCCAAATCAGTTGCAAGCTGCGAGTTCACGATCGTGGCGGCGGTGCAGCAACATGAATACGACGATACAGTGGCCGCACCGCCAGGTGCCAAATTTTATTGGAGATTGCCGTCCAATTGCAAAGTGGCTCTCTTTTTAATTTTCACTTCGCGGATGATATTGCCGTAGCGCAAATGACAGGGATTCCCCGCCAGCGAATGAATGGTGGCGGAAACCAGCTTGCCGTCCTTCCACGCCATCCCGATTTCAAAATCGCCGCGTGCGCGCAGACCTGTCACACTGCCGGTCGGCCAAGCCTTCGGCAGCGCGGGCAGGAATTCAATTTCGCTGTTCTGGCTTTGGAGCAACATTTCGGCGATGCCGGCGGCGCCGCCGAAGTTGCCGTCAATCTGGAACGGCGGATGGGCGTCGAACAGGTTCGGATAAACGCCGCCGCCATGGTTGAATTTGATGTCGTTGCCGGTGAAGGGATTGAGCAGCAGCGTTAAAATTTTGTAGGCATGCTCGGCATCCTGCAACCGCGCCCAGAGGTTCAGCCGCCAGCCCATGCCCCAGCCGGTGGCCTCGTCACCGCGAATCTCCAGCGATTTGCGCGCGGCCGCAGCCAGTTCCGGTGTGCCGCGAAAATCAATCTGGTCACTGGGATACAGGCCGTAGAGATGCGAGACGTGGCGGTGATGCAAATCGTGCGACTGCATGTCGAGATCTTGCAGCCATTCTTGCAACTGCCCGGCGCTCCCGATCTGCAACGGCGCGAGGCGGGCGCGGGCGACGGCCACCTGTGCGGCAAATTCCCTGTCCGTGCCGAGAATTTCCGAGGCGCGGATGCAATTCGAAAACAGATCGCGCAGTATTTCCAGGTCCATCGTCGGTCCGGCCGTGAGGCTCGTTCCGCCCGGTGCCGCGGGATTTCCGTTTTCAGGCGAGAGGGACGGACACGTCACGAGCCAGTGATGCGTCGGTTCTTCCACCAGTGTATCGAGGAAGAACTGGGCCGCCCCCTTCATGGCCGGATATATTTTCTTCAAATAACGTTTGTCGTCGGTGAACAGATAATGTTCCCACAAGTTCTGGCAGAGCCACGCGCCGCCCATCGGCCACAGGCCGGAATACGGGGCGTCAATCGGCGCCGACGCGCGCCACAGATCCGTATTGTGATGAACCACCCAGCCGCGCGCGTCATACATCACCCTGGCCGTGCGCGCGCCGGTCTGGGTCAGATCCATGACCATCGCCGTCAGCGGTTCGACGCATTCGCCGAGATTCGCGGTTTCGGCCGGCCAGTAATTCATCTCCGTGTTGATATTGATGGTGAACTTGCTGCCCCACGGCGGCGTCATCGAGTCATTCCAGATGCCCTGCAAATTCGCGGGCTGGCAGCCGGGTCGCGAACTGCAAATCAGGAGGTAACGCGCGAACTGAAAATATAGCGCGGCAAGTTGCGGGTCGTTGCCCCCCGCAAAATGCGCGATGCGTTCGTCGGTCGGCAGTTTCATCGCGTCCGTCTCGCCGAGATTCAATGCCACGCGGCGGAATAATTTCTGGTGTTCCGCGATGTGCGCCTTGAGCATGACGGCAAAGGATTTTTTGACGGCGTCGGCAATTTGTTTTTGGGTGATGGCTTCCGGATCGCCGCTGACGTCGTGATAATTTTTATAGCTCGTGGCGGCGGCGATGACCAGGGTCACCGAGTCCGCGTCGGTGATACCCAGGTTGCTCGTTCCGGCGGATATTTTTCCGCCGTGGAGAAGCGCGCGGACGCGGGCCTGGAATTTCAGCGCGCCCCTGATGCCACTCGCTTCGCCGTTGACGCCGCTCATTACGAGCGTGTCTGCGCCCTCGGTTTTTATCGTTGCCGCCTGGGGCGTGTTCAGGCCGGCGGTGAAGGATATTTTCCCCGGCTGATCGGCGGTCAGCCGCACGACGATGACCTGATCCACCTGGCTTGAAAAAATTTCGCGGGTGAACTTCACGCCGCCGCTGGTGTAACTGACGTGCGCCACGGCGGTGTCGAGATCCAGCTCGCGGCGATAATCCGTCACCGTCGCGTTCGCCGGAAAGGTCAGGAACAAATCACCGACGGTTTCGTAGGGCATTTGCTTGAGCGGCAAAGCCATCATTTTTTCGCCGGCCACCTTGGCCGCGTCGTCGTATTGGCCGGCGAAGATCAACCGGCGCACCTCCGGCAGTGCGGCCGGCGCGTTGGGGTTTGCCGGGTCATACGGGCCGCCCGCCCAAAGCGTGTCTTCGTTCAGTTGCAGACGTTCCCGTTCGACGCCGCCAAAAACCATCGCCCCCAAACGGCCGTTGCCGACGGGCAGCGCTTCGGTCCAGTTCGTTGCCGGCTGGCGATACCAAAGATTCAACGGCCCCGCGGGCGGCATCGCTTGACCGGCGAATTGATCAACCGAAATAGTTTCAGCGTTTGTTGATTCCACCAGACTTTGAGCGGCACAATGAAACACGAACAAACCAAAGGCAAAAAAAGGCACGCAAATTTTGCAGATCATTATTGGCGGCGATTGTAATTTTTTATGACACAACCGCAAGTGGATTGGAATTTGGGTAGTGGCTCAGTTTGAATTGAGAAATTTGACATTTTGGCAAAGTGATTGATTTTTGGGATGTCCACGGCGTCTGAGCAAATGTTAAAACGTAAAGGTGCTCGACAGTAATGGCTTCCGTGGCGGCTCGTTGGGTGCGTGATGCGTGAAGCTCCACACGGTGTGGTTCAAGGGAACGGTCGAAAGACCTAACCGAGAAAGGCACTTGTGTGAAACGACGCAAAGTAAGGCGACGCCACCAAAAATGGACTTGGAAAACATCCAATGTCCTAGATTTGGTGAAAGTCGTTCTAAACCTTGCGGATATCATTATCAAATTTTTGAAGTGATATCAGCGGACGGCGGCAGGTCAAACTGCCGCTGTCTTTTTGTCCAACAGCGTGGATAATTAGTGGTCAACTTCCAGAGGCACGAATGGTTTCGTGTGAACTTCGACACTGTTTTGAACATCAACACCAACATTTCCAGTGATTGATACTATTGGAATGCCGTCTTTTGTATGCGCCGTCGTTTTTAACAGATTGGTTAATTGGACAGTTAAAATTCCTGCGAGCAGAACGACGACAACAATTCGGTATAAGGATTCACTTTTCATGGCTTTATTTAATTAGGTTGACGATTTCCTCCAAGCTCCAAACGTGGTCAGAAATACCAGCCTCCATCGCCGGCGTCACGCGCAAGGTTTGATTAACGCGGGCAAAATTCGTGTCTCTTTTTATGATGGCCGCACCGCCAGGTGCCTTGGCGGTTAAATCCTTTTTCGCGTTAATTCGTGAAATTCGTGTCTGCTTTTATAATTGGGTGCACCGTCACGCTGCTTGTCTCAATTGCGGCAATGCGCTAACCTTCAGCCGTGATTTACGACGCCTCATTGGACGAGTTGCTCCAGAAAGTCTGGGACGGCAAACGCATTTCCCAAACGGAAGCGCTGCGGCTTTATTCCTTGCCGCTCGAAGAACTCGGCGCGCTCGCCGACCGGCGCCGGCAACTAGCCAAAACGAACGATTTCAACGGCCGCGGCAACGACATCGTCACCTACATCGTAGATCGCAACGTCAATTACACCAACGTCTGCAATGTCTATTGCAAATTCTGCGCTTTTTATCGCGTGGAAAAGGACGACGACGCCTACGTCATTTCCTTCGACGAACTGGACAAAAAAATCGAGGAGACCATCGCGCTCGGCGGCACCCAAATGCTCATGCAGGGCGGGCATCATCCCAAGCTGACCAAACAGTGGTATCTCGACCTGCTTTCGCATGTCAAAGACAGGTTCCCCGGCTTCAACATTCACGGGTTTAGTCCCAGCGAATTCGTCCACTTCCGCGAAGTGTTCAATGAACCGCTCGATAAAATTATTTCCGATTTCAAAAATGCCGGCCTCGGCTCGATTCCCGGCGGCGGCGGGGAAATTCTCGTGGATCGCGTGCGCCAGAGAATTTCGCCGTTGAAAGCGATGAGCGACGATTGGCTCGAAGTCATGGACGTGGCGCATCGGCTGGGTCTCGCTTCCAGCGCAACGATGATGTTCGGCCATGTCGAGACGATTGAAGACCGCATCGAACATCTCGAACGGCTGCGCGCGCAGCAGGACAAGTCGAAAGGGTTCACCGCGTTCATCTGCTGGACGTTTCAAGCCGAGCACACGAAACTCAAGGCGCCGACCGTCGGCGCGCACGAGTATTTGCGGACCCAGGCGCTCGCGCGCATTTACCTCGACAATTTCACCAACGTGCAAAGCTCGTGGGTCACACAGGGTCTGGACATCGGCCAGATCGCCTTGAAATACGGCGCGAACGATCTCGGCAGCATCATGATCGAGGAAAATGTCGTCTCGCAGGCCGGCACGACCTTCCGCATGGGCGTGGCTGATATGAAACGGTTGATTTGCGATTTAGGCTACGAACCCCATCAACGCGACAATTGGTATCGGCTGCTCAATTAGTGTTTCATTTTCAATGGTAGGGACGCCGCGCTGCGGCGTCCGACATCTTGGCCCATCGCAAGGTGTGCAGCGTCACGCTGCCCGTTCGCAATGACCGCTCCGGCGTCCGTAATTGGTAAGGATGCGTTCCACCGCGTCCCTAATTTCCTACAGAATCAACCCGCACCTTGCTTCCCTCTCGCGAAATCCTTCACCCGAATGTTTGAGTTGAGCTATGTGAATAACTTTTCATTGTATTTCCGCTTCGTTTTGCCCATCATCTCAGAAGTTCGTTCAGATAATCAGAAATCAGATCTATAGAAATCGTCGTCCCTCTCAAATTAGTTTTTCAGAGGCTTCATTTATGAAGGCCCTAATCGCAAACCTGGCAATCTGTGCCGTTCTTGGCGTAGCTGTTAAACTCAACGCACAAACTGTCACTGTAGATCCCGTCACGTTGACCCTTGGCTACCTGAGTTGGTCGCCAGTTGCGACCGATGCCCCGGGATACGGCGGCACCGGCTCTTCGGCTTGGTTGGTACCTGATTTGCCGGCAAGCTTTTCCGGCAGCACGTTGACACTTAACCCAAATGTTTACGCCTATTCTGTTGGTGGGGGTGACTACTGGGTCAACGCCGATGGCAGTGGAGCAGACCTCATGGACGCCATCGTATATGACACTACCTCAGGAGTATACGTTGGAACAACCCTCACGCTTACCTATGATGTGCTGGCCAATACGCTGACGGGTCCTTACAGCTCGGATGCTTTTATCAGGGATTTTAACTCTACATATACGTCCTATACTGAATCGACGGTGCCTTTGAC
This sequence comes from Verrucomicrobiota bacterium, assembly GCA_050015635.1. Classification (GTDB taxonomy): domain Bacteria; phylum Verrucomicrobiota; class Verrucomicrobiia; order Limisphaerales; family UBA11358; genus UBA11358. Next base: position 1,453 of record JBEKBA010000096.1, on the reverse strand, counting down.
TCCGGGTGTTGGAAGTGTGAGCCTTTTGACATCTGCCAATCCCGGCGACAATATTCAATACGGGTTCGAGTTGATTGGTCCCGATACAAACCCCGCATCGGCTGCGGCCAGCGAAGAAGTTATAATAACCCCGGTGCCAGAGCCTTTCAGTTTGGCCCTCATCGGTCTTGGCATTATTGGCGTCTTGGTGGTTAAAATCCCTTCTCTCCTTCCGCATCGCGATGGTGGCCCACCGCAAGTGGTGGCCGTCCGCAAGGACCGCTCCGGCGTCCGTAATTGGTAAGGATGCGTTCCACCGCGTCCCCGATTAGAGTCCGTAATGCCGCTTACGGCAGCGCCGCTGCAGCACTGCTGCAGTGAGGCTGCGGAACGACTTTTTCAATCATCACGACAACGGCAAATCCGATGATTGCCCGTGTTCACGAACGGATGCCCGTCATTTTGCATTCTTCACACTGGCAATGGTGGATTGACGACCGGCGCAACGGAGATGCGGAGTAAAGGCTCGCAAAACGCCCAATTTCCTAAATCAAAACGGAAAAGACGGAGATAAGGACGCCAACAGCAAAAATCTGACATAGCATCGCCCATTATGCCTGTGGTTGGCACGTTCTGTGCAGCTTTTTGAGGGAATATGGCAAGCCGCAGAATAGATGACGAATGGATTGACCAATATGTCATGGCAATCGTGTTCAAGCACGGCGCACTCGCGCTGACCCGGAAAGAAGCAGTTGCGGCTTTGAAAAGTCTCGGTTTTCGCAAGTCTATGGCTTATGAGGCATTGTCACCGGACGGGCGCTTTTCCACTTGTTTGCGATTTGCCCCGAACGGAATGATTACCTGGAAGAAACGGTTAAAAGGAGCAACGGGCAGTGCCCGCAAAAGACACCTGCATTCCTCGAAGAATTAACTGGCACGGCCTGTGCCCGCAAATGTTCCGCATTGATGATTCTTGGGCGGATTGAATTTTCACTTTGCAATCGCGCGTGCCGGTTTAAATTCTCGATATGAGTGTGCGAACCAAAGTTCTTTTCGCCGCAACGTTGCCGGCCGGTTTCATCACAGCCTGCAATGGGGAAAAATCATCAACCAACGGAGCCACTATGAAAATTCACCTCACCGGCGATCACACTGACAAGTTTGGGATTGCAGGCTAGAGCGTTTGAAGAAATACTGTAGCCATGCGGAGCGAGGATATTTGATGTTTTGGCAAGGCTGAGTGAGGGAGCATGCCCGCTGCGGCCTGTGACTGAGCCAAAACGAAGCCCAAACCCAAAAAGACCGCTCCTTAATCTTCCCCACCGCATGGCTACAGTTTTTATGAAAATGCTCTAACAGTTTGCTGAAAAACCCCCAGAGAGTTTGAATGTTGGCGGAGCGGAGTGGTCAGAGAAGGATGCGTGGAAGACCTCAAGCCCAACCGGAATTTCTAACGACGATCAACCTGAATCAG
>JBEKBA010000095.1:0-9970 GCA_050015635.1 Verrucomicrobiota bacterium | reverse complement strand
AAATCCGCGTTCCACAGCGATCAGTGATGGGTTTTACCATGAAGAAAAATGGTTCGGATAAAAAACACCCGTTTTGCATCAGTCTGCTAAGGAAAATTGATTAGTTGGCGATGGAAGCGGGAACGAACCTAAACTTTAGCTAATTTCTTGAGTTTCGCCCCACAGACCGTAGTAGTTATTTTTTGCAAATGGCCAATTGAGAATTTTAAACCATTTGCAGTTTTGGCAGGTGTATAAAAATATCCCTCATCCGTATAAAATTTAGTTAATGCCTCCTTCAATTTTTTAAATTTATCTAGTGCTGCTGATTGTTTTTCTGCATCACCAATTGCATCCCTTTGGAATTCAAGATGGATTTCCCCAAGTAATTTTTGGGCAACTTTGCCCCTTTCTTCGGTAGCTATCCAAAAGAAATTATTTTGCCGATTTACAAGGTCTTCGATTAACTCGCAAGAATTGTAAAATGTATTCATCGCTTTAAATTCGTCTTCATCAAAATCTTTAGCAAACAAGTGCGAGTGTTTTTTCCAACTATTAATGGGTAATACGTTGGGCAAATCATTAGTACTGCCAGAATTTAATTTTTCAGAAATTATGTCCGCCATACTTTCTGCGCTTCTGACTTCAAAAAGAATAGATACTGCGGCGTTAATTTTTTCATCATTCTTTTGTGATTTGAATACCCATATTGCAATCAAGCCGGTTGCTAAGGTTGTTAGCCCAGCAATTATTCCTCCGACAAGGGGCGAATTTAAAAAGCACATATTATCCATTATTTACTAGGGGTTTAGTAAAACGTCAAACATTAACCGCACGAGGCCATGTTGATGGATTTCTAACCACTCGTCTTTGTTTTATGTAGGGTTTGAGTTTTTCATAATGCCAAACCACTAAAAAAACTAATGAGCGATACAAAATCTTCTCACAAGTTTTCGGCGTTGCTATTCCGCGAGAACTTACCCCGGCAATGGTCATACGGGAACGCGAATTGCGGAATCTCCCACCCCTGCAATCACTGTTTGTAGCCATGAGCCCTGGCCGGCCAGGCGATCACGAACAGAAGCGTTCCAATCGTTGCGCAGCCAGTCAATCCGGCGAAACCGGCGTTCCAACCGTAATGCTGGACGATAAACCCCAAGCCCCAGCCCGAAAGTACGGTGCTGGCGTAACCAAAAATGCTGGTCAAGCCTACGGCGGTGGCGGCGGCGCGTTTGGTGGCAAGATTCACGCAAGCGATGGCCAGCAGGCATTGCGGGCCATAAACGAAAAAGCCCGTGGCGCAAAGCAGACCGGTGATGAGCAATTCCGATTGTGTCTGGATTTTCCAGAACAGCAAAATTGAGACACCCGCGAGCGCCATGTAAACGACGCAGGCGCGCACGGCGCGTCCGCCGAGAAAGCGGTCGGTAATCCAGCCGCCGAGTAACGCACCAATCAAACCAAAGAATTCAAATCCGGCCAGCATCCCGGCGGCGTGCAAAATCCGGATGTGCCGGGCTTCGGTCAGCAATGTGGGTCCCCAATCGAACACGGCGTAACGGATGGTGTAAACGAAGAAATTAGCGGATGAAAGAATCCAGATGTATGGGTTGGAAAACACCTGCTTGAACAGGAACGCCTTGAAATCCGTCTGCGATTCCTGTTCTTCAGCTTGAGTGTGGGTTCCTTCAACTTCGGGCAGGCCGACCGATGGCGGGGTGTCGGGCATTATGAACCAGATCAAAACGGCGGCGAAGATGGCGATGGCCGCCGGAACAAAAAAGCAGAGCCGCCAGTCGGGCGCAAAAATAGTTCCACTGACGAGAAAGCCGCAGAGCAGAACAATCAGAATGCTGCCGATGTTGTGGGAAGAGTTCCAGATGGAGAATTTGGTGGCGAGTTGCCCGGGCGGAAACCAGTTGGCCATCAGCCGCGCGCACGGCGGAAAACCCATGCCTTGAAACCAGCCGTTCAACATCCAGATGAGGCCGAAGGCCACCACGGTCGAACTCAAGCCAAACCAGACGTTGAGAAGCGCGGAGGCCAGCAGCGCGGTGGACATGAAAACGCAGGCGTTCGAACGGTCGGCAAGAAAACCGTTCGCGAATTTGGACACGCCGTAAATCACGCCATGCAAGGTCAGAAACAGGCCAAGGTTTTCCTTGGTGATGCCGAGGTCTTTGCCCATGAACGGCATGGCGACGCCGAGGTTTTTGCGTACGAAATAAAACATGGCGTAGCCAAAGGTGGAAAAGATCAGGACGCGCATCTGCCAGCGGCGGTATTTTGCCGCGATTTCCGCCGGGTCGGTGAGCGTGACCGGCACAGGCGGCGCAGGCTGGAAAATTCCGAGCCAGCCTCCGCGCGAGGCGCGAACCACTGGCTTGACGCTGGCTGGTTCGAGGTCCATGTGCCGGAAAAATGTCAGTCCATTTTGTGTTCGTCCAGAAGAAGAAATGGAATTCTCAAAGCAGTGTGAGCACCTTGCGGGGCGGCCATTGTGCCTGACGGCGCGGGCAGCGTGACGCTGCACCCAATGATGAAAACAAAAATTAGACACGAATTACACGAAGCATTTTTAGACACGGATTGCACGAATTAACACGAAAAAGGATTTAACCGCCAAGGCACTTAACGGTGCGGCCACCATAAAAAGAGACACGGATCAAAAACGATGAATACGAATGGAGACACCTCTCCCCTGCCCTTTCCCCAGAGCGGAGAGGGGCTTTGCAGCCGGCTACGATGCCGGGCAGAGTGACGCTGCACCCAATTATATGAAAATAAAAAAAAGACACGGATGGACACGGATGCGCCTACGGCGCTGCACACGGCAATTTTTAACGGACGCCAGTCATGCGCAATTGACGAACATAATGTAATGATATGAATAAGATTGTTTGTTTCCGGTGAGGATAGTAGTTCAATGAGGCGTCATGGCTTCGGATGATTTCAAGCTGACTTCGCTTTCGCTGTGGCAGAAAGCCGCAGCGTTCGGCGCGGCCTATTTTCTTTGCGCCGAAGCCAGCAGTTATCTACTGGCGCGTGGCGGCACATCCATCAGTTTCTGGCTGCCTGCCGGTTTGTCCGTGGCCGTGCTGCTATTAAACCGGACGCGGGACTGGCCGTGGTTCCTGCTGGCGGCGCTCCCCGCCAACTTTATTTTCGACCTGCTTCACGACCCAAAGCCAAATCCAGCCGTCATCCTTCTTTTCTACGGCGCGAACGTGATTCAAACCGTGGCGGGCGCGTGGCTGGTGCGGCGGTTCGTGGCGGAGCGGCCAACGCTGGCGACGCTCAAGGAATTTGCCGGATTGCTTGGCTTTGCCGCCGTATTCAGCACGATACCGGGCGCGGTCATCGGCGCGGCGACGCTGGTTTATTCCGGCTTGAGCCAATCGTTCGAGCAGTCGTGGGAAATCTGGTGGGGCAGCAACGCGGTGGCGATTCTGGTGTTCACGTCGTTCATCCTGACGTGGTTTTCAAAATCAAAGGGAGCGCGGAATGATTTCAGTCCGCCGAAAAAAATCGCGGAGGCGGTGTTATTGCTGCTTGGGCTGATCATTTTTGAATCGTTCCTGTTTTACCGGGGACGGGGAATGATATCCATGAACCGGAGCTGGGCGGTTCCGCTTTTGTTGTGGGCCGGCCTGCGATTTGGTTCGCGCGGGGCGACAGCCGTCAGCCTTCTGTTCACGGTGTCAATGGCCTTTTTCACCGCACAATTTTCCATCGGCCTCACGGCGGCGCAGGTTTTATCGGGCGAATATATCTTCCCGATGCAAATGATTCTGGTGATGGGGAGTCTGGTGGCCTTGATCCCGGCCATTGTCATTGGCGAACGCGACCGGATCATGGGGCAATTGCGCGAAAGCGAAGAACGATTCAAAAACCTATCGGCGGCGGCGTTTGAAGGGATTTGTATCAGCGAAAACGGGCGGATTCTGGACGTGAACAACCAGTTATTAACCATGTTTGGTTACGAACGGGCTGAAATTATCGGGCATCAAATCATTGAACTCATCGCGCCGGAATCCCGCGAACTGGTGGCGGAGGCGATTCGCATCGGCCGGGAAACGATTTACGGACACCAGTTGCTGCGCAAAGACGGAGGGGTGTTTTTTGCGGAGGCGCAGGCAAAAATGGTCCGCATTGGCGATCGCACCCTGCGAATGACCGCGCTGCGCGACATCACCGAGCGCAGGCGGGCCGAGGAGACGTTGCGCAACAGCGAAACGCTCTTCCGCAGCTACTTTGAACTGGCCATGGTCGGCTGCGCCATCTCTTCGTTGGAAAAGGACATGATCGCCGTCAATGACCAGTTCTGCCAGATGACCGGCTACACGCGCGAAGAACTGCAAAAAAAGACATGGGTGCAACTGACCCACCCGGATGACATCGCCGCCGACGTGGCACAGTTCAACCGCGTGCTTGCGGGGGAAATTGATTCCTACGTTTTGGACAAACGCTATATCCGCAAGGACGGACGGGAGGTTTTTGTCACGATTTCCGTCCGCTGTGTCCGCCATGCTGACGGTTCGCCGGATTATTTTATCGGCCTGGTGATGGACATCACCGACCGGCACGAAGCCATTTTGCGGGAACAGCGGGTACGCGCGGAATACACCTTCCAACTCATCGCGTCGCAGGAGGCCGAGCGCGCGCGCATCGCGCGTGAGCTTCACGACAGCCTCGGCCAGAATCTTTTGCTGATTAAAAACCGCACACAACTGGAACTGACCAAAAAAAACCTGTCCGACGATATGCGCGAACCATTTCAAAGCATCAGCGACATCGCCTCACAGGCCATCGCCGAGGCGCGGCACATTGCCCACGACCTGCATCCGCACCAGCTTGACCTGCTGGGACTGACCCGCGCGCTCCGGGCGTTGATTGACAATACCGGCGAATCCAGCGGAATGGTGATTGACGGAAAATTCGATTCCGTGGACGACCTTTTTTCACGCGAGGCCGCGACGAATATTTATCGCATCGTCCAGGAAAGCCTGAACAACATCTTGAAACATTCACACGCCAAAAATGCGGGCATCACGCTCGAACGCGACGTGCATGAAGTGGTATTGAAAATCGAGGACGATGGCTGCGGTTTCAAGACCGACAAAGCCGAGAATGGCGGAAAAGGTCTGGGACTGAAAAACATCGTCGAACGCGTGCGGATGCTCGGTGGAAAAATAAAGCTGGATTCACAGCCGGCCCACGGCACGCGCATCGAAATAACGATTCCCATTTCCGCCGAGCAGCGGTAAAACAGTGCCGGAGTTTCACGCAGTCGCGAAATTTTCAACGCATGGCGCAGCGCACCACAGTTTTGATTGTTGACGACCATCCGCTTTTCCGCAGCGGACTGCGACAGGTCATCGCCGGCGATCCGCGATTTGAACTCATCGGCGAGACGGGTAACGGCGAGGCTGCGTTGCAATTGATTCAGGAAAAAAGACCGGCCGTGGCCGTGCTCGACGTGAACCTGCCGGGATTGTGCGGCCTCGAAATCGCGCGCAAGTTGCAAACCAAACGGCTGCCCACGCGCATCATCATGCTCACGATGCACAAGGACGAGGAAACCTGCAACCGCGCGCTGGACTTCGGGGCACGGGGTTTTGTGCTCAAGGAAAATGCCGTCGAGGAAATTTTGAAGGCGATTGCCGCCGTGACCGATGGCGAACATTATTTGAGTTCGACGATATCCGGGTATCTCGTCCGCCGGCGCAATCGCGCCGAGGCACTCGCCGCAAAAAAGCCCGGCCTTGATGATTTGACAAAGGCCGAGCGGCGCATCCTCAAACTCATTGCGGGTAAAAAAACCAGCCGCGAAATCGGCGCGGAACTTTTCATCAGCCCGCGCACCGTCGAGGCGCACCGCGCAAATATCAGCGCCAAGCTCGAATTGACCGGCAGCCACAGCCTGTTGCAGTTTGCGCTTGAAAATCGTTCCGCGCTTTAGAGCATTCTTTCACACTTCCGCATAAGTCGTTCTAAGCAATTCCACCTAGAAAAATAGGGGTTCCTACCTACTTCAAAATATGTGGGGTCAACAATATCGCGCCGTCGCTTCTTCGCGCAAATTGAAGAAACTGATATTGAAAAATATGAGACTTATGATTGTAGATGACCACGCCGGCACGCGGGAAATGATCCGCAATTTTCTGAATTTGCCCGGCATCACATTTTGCGAGTGCGCCTCCGGCGATGAAGCCGTGCTGCGCGCGCGCGAGTTCAAACCCAACTGGGTCACGATAGACGTGCAAATGCCCGGACTTAACGGATTTCAATCCGCCGAGGCGCTTCGCGCGGAACATCCATCGGCGCGAGTCATCATCGTCACCGGTTTTAATGAGCCGCATTTCTACCAGTTTTCCCAATCTGTCGGCGCCGTTGGTCTAATCCATAAGGAAAACCTCATGGAGCTTCGCACGATATTGGTCAACGCGATGACCCATTCAAATCAATTTCCATCTGTTTCCGACAGACCATCACCCACCTCATCATGACGACCTCTCATTCAAAACGTATTCTCCTAGCCGACGACGATTTAGAACTGCGAACCATGCTCGGTCTGATATTAACCAGCAAAGGCTACCAAGTCAGCTACGCCGTGAGCGGCAACGACGCCATCACACAGCACCGTCGCGCACCGTTCGATCTGGTCATCACCGAATTGGGGCTGAACGGCTTCGAAGCGCTTTTGGAAATGCACCGGCATTCTTCGTCAACCCAATTTATAGCCACCTCCAATACCAGCCGGCTCCCGATCGAACTGTGCCGTCGCATGGGCGAATATCTCGGCGCGCATTGTTTCCTGGCCAAACCGTTTACGTCGGAACAACTGGTGAGCGCCGTGCAAAGCGCGCTGGGATAAAAACCGCCGCATTTCACGACCACGTCAGTTTTAGACACGAATTACACGAAACAGCGTAACGATGTACTCAATTACGGATGGCCCACGACCCGAGGCGAAAGGCCGGTTGACGCTAACTCGGCGAGGCGAGTATCGTCGCCGGCATGGAAAATAATTCGTTGCGTCCGATTCGCATTTTAATTTTGTATTTCAGCAAGGGTGGTCACACAAAAATGATGGCAGATCTGGTCGCCGAAGGCGCCGGTGGCGTCCCTCCCGTGGAAATTCGTATTAAAAGTGTCAACGAGGCCATCGCCGAAGATTTGGTCTGGTGCGATGGCGTTGCCGTCGGTTCGCCGACGCACATGGGCACGATTGCCTGGGAAATGAAACGTTGGTGGGACGTCGTCGCCCAACCGCTCTGGCCAAAAACGGAAGGGAAAATCGGCTGCGCCTTTACTTCTTCGGGAGGTCTGGCGGGCGGCGGTGAATTGACGTGTCTGGCGCTTCAGATTGTCCTCATGAATTACGGTCTTTTGGTTTTCGGCATCCCAGACTATGTCGCGCCGGGACAGACACTGCACTATGGCGCGATTTGCGCCGGCGAGCCACGCAATGACGGAGAACGCGAAGCCTGCCGCCGTTTGGGTCGCCGGCTTTCGGAATGGGTGCAGACGCTCATTTGCCATCGCACCGAACACGACCCGCGCAAAGCCACTTACGCGAGATTCCCCGCCGAATAAAAGGCGGGGTGTTTTTATTTAATTGAAGATTTTTGCGTCGGGGTTTTCAGCGGGTAAAGGCCGGGGCAGCAGCCGAACGCCTCGTGAAACGCCTGGCTAAAATGGCTCAGGCTGGAATAGCCGACTTCGAGCGCGGCTTCGGTAACATTAAATTTTCCTGATTTTAATAATACCGCCGCGCGTTCCATGCGCAATTGGCGGACATATTGCGGAATCGTCAGACCGGTGGCCGCTGAAAATGTCCGGCTCAAGTGAAACGGGCTGCAACCGACCGCGCGCCCGATTTCTTCGAGATTCGGCGGCGCGGTTAATTTTTCGCGGAGCAACGCGATGACTTTTTCGACGCGTTCGGCGGCAAGCCGTTGCTGCCGCTGGCAGAATAATTCCTCTTCACCCGGCACGACAAAAAACAATTCCGCGGCCACTTCCAGCGCCTTGGCCTGATACCAGACCGATTGCGCGAGGGCGAGCACCGGCGCTTCGCGCAGGCTGGCGAGCAATTGTTGCTGGCGGCTGGTCAACCGCGTCGGCGGCGCAACCGCGGATTTTTCAGATTGGCCGGAAAGAACGTCGCGCACGAGCGGATGCAGCGACGTGACGAATTCAGCCAGATGCCGTCGCAAGAAATCGAACGACATTTCGACCGTGAGAAATTTGTGCTGCTGATTTGTTTCACGCGTCGCGGGCAACGGCTGGTCGCCACGCCGATAAAATCCGGCGGTCAACGGCGCAAAGACAGCTTCAGTTTTATTGAAAGCGACCCGCCCGTTGCCTTCCAAGTTCAGACAAACTTCAACACTGCCGGGGTGAAAACTTTTGCCCCAGTCAAACTCTTCACGCGCCTTGAAGTCGTGCCACTCGAAGCTTACACCAGCGCCGCGCACGCTGCCATGCAGATGCCGCCACCCATCGCCAATCGCCTGCCACGCGGGACGTTCGGTGAACGCAGGCATGCCGGCGATTTCAGTCGCGTCGTCGGTTTCGATTTGTCGCTTGGCGGGTTTAGGCACAACGATAATGTGCCATTTTTCACGCGGCGGGCAAATAATCTTATGGCACAATTCACCGCCAGAGCATTTCCATCAATTCTGTCAATGCTTCAAATTAGCTCCGAGCCGGAGGTGATTTGATATTTGAATCATCTATCTATCAGGTAAACACCCCATACCGCCCACCAGTAATTCCCGCTTATTGTCATACTGTGATAGAAAGTGAAATTTCGCACTTCAATGGAAGGCGACCTGCCCATCGTATTCTTGTGGTGGATGTCCAACCGGCGAAGCAGCGCGGGGAGAGATTGTGCGGCTTTAGCCGCGCTCTGTCCAAATCGGCGCGAACCAGCAGTGTCCCATTTTTGTAAGGCGTGGCCGTGCGTTCTAAAAACCCCTTTGTAAATTGATGTGGTATGACAATTGCGTCAGACAGTATAGTGAAACCGGCAATGTTAGTCATCGCACTGGCTCTGATAAGCAGTGGATGTGCATCCATGCATCCTTCAGATCCTCCTTCGGCCACTTTTCCACCCGTAGATAAGAAACCATTGCAAGTGCAACAGAAGCAGGCAGACCCCCAAGACCCCCAGAAAGAATCCGCATCGCAGAACAATCCGTTTGGGGAAACGGTATGTATCGCCACCGGGTTGGTTCAACTTAGTAATTATTTAGTGGGTGGAAAATAACCTTTGATAAGCCGGACAAAGTCACCGTTTTCACACGAAAGATTCTTCCGTCAGTTACGAGATTGTTGCAATTGAACATTTCTCCATTCATTTAATTTAGTTTTGGCAGTTCGGTTTTGCTCCACAGTAGAAGCTTGATTGGTTTCGATCCGGCGAACAATTTTTTCAGCCAGACGAATATTGCCGCAACACTTCGCGTGAACTTCCGCTAATTTCAGCCACAAATCAAAATCCTGAGGTTGCTCCCTGGTTTTCTGTTCCAGAACTTCAACCGCCGTGCCGAAATACCGTATCCGCCTGAGCGGCCACATCTCGTCTCGGGCGTTATGACTTATGGCATCTGAAGAATGTAGAAGGATTGCGGGACATTGAGATTCACCGCATTGGTCACGGTGATGGTGAAATTTCCGCTCGCATTCGGCACGTTGGTTGCCACCGGCGTCCACTGGCTTGACGGCAAGGCCAGATTCGTGCTCGTTAGCACATAATACGTCACTCCGGAAATCCCGTTGATGCCGTTGATCACAAGGTTGGATCCAGATAAATTTATGCCGGCAATGTTAGCAGGTGACGCTGGCTGCAACGCCGCTACACTTACACTAATGTCGTCAAGACAAAGATAGGTGGGATCATCTCTGAATCCGAATTCTAAAACCGTGCTGGATCCGGTCGCCGTGACCAAAAACTGCAGATTAGTCCATCCGAGTGCGGGAA
>JBEKBA010000094.1:0-10220 GCA_050015635.1 Verrucomicrobiota bacterium | reverse complement strand
AGTCTTTTACACCTTTCAACAGGGCGCACACTTCGCGCAACTGGTCAAGCAATACGCCGCCGCGATTGACGGCGAAAAAGGTTATCACCGCCGCTACTCGCCAAGCCACTGCACCGGCGCACGCAAAATAGTTCGCATCGGCAATCCATCGCCGGACAAAATCAGCACCTCTTACGTCGAACGCACAAACTTGTCAGTCCGCTTGTTCAATCGCCGGTTCACGCGGCTCACGCTCGGCTACTCAAAGAAGCTGGCGAACCTGAAACATTCCGTTGCCTTGTTCATCGCACACTTCAACTTCTGCCGCAAACACAGCACGGTTGGAATGACGCCCGCGCAGGCTTGTGGACTCGCTGACCATCAATGGACTATCGAGGAGTTGCTAACAGTGTGATTATTGAAATTGACTTTGTTTTTATATGTTTCGAGCATCCTATCACATGCAAAATCTAACAGGTCTGCCTGTTTATCAGGCCATTCTCCTAAATCAGGAAAGCCACATTCTCGCCAAAGGGACAGCGCGACTTTACACTTCTCAACCATGCGGTGAGTTTTTTCCTGTGCCTCAAGTCGCATTATCTTTGGACATTCTAAAGACCGCACAAAGTCTGAAAATTTCAACAGGGGAATGTTATCAAATATCAAATCTTCTTCTTTGCCCAACGAAGAACAAACCACTTCATTACGATTTTGATTACTCATAGTCTCTCGCCAGACTATCGCACGCCTGTCAAGTAGGCTGAAAAGTAACTTTCAAAAAAACTTTTTGACTTTCAACACTCTGATAGGACAATACCAAACAACACGGTCATCAGCATACATTCCGCTAAAATTCAAGCTGACATTCAAAGCATTGGCAGGCAAAAAGAAAGTAAATTGAGCAGTCCAAAATCCGTCAAAAGCTGACCAACTACCGCCCGACACGAACGAACCTATTCCAGTTCCCGTGCTTGATATACTAAGTTCATTACCGAACGGGTATGGAGTTGCATTAGTCGCACCACCAGCCGTTACCGTCCAACCAGCAGTCGTTGTAGTGCTAAAGTCAATAGTTTGTGCCTTACTATCTTGAATAAAAATAAGGCAGCATGATGCTAAACAAACAATTTTTGCGATTTTCATAGGTCATATAGGGTTAATGGTTTCTGATTTTCTGATTTCATTTTAATATCATTTCCTGATTCAAAGTAAAGACAATTGTATTATGCGTGTTTTGTCTTGTGTGGCGCATTTTTAGGGGGTGCGTCAAATATCAGATGCGTTTGCGAAAGTCGTAGAAAAACATCGAAAAGCCAAAGGATTTAGCAAATCAAAACTGGCTGAAAAATCCGGTTTGCATCAAACGTATATTGGTCTTTTGGAACGAGGCGAACGCAGCCCGAATTTGGACACGGCAAAAGCCATTGCAAAAGCTCTGGGCGTCTCACTGACAAAAATGATTGAAGAATCCGAACGCTAATCCGCCAGCAATCTTTCCCTAATCCACTTGTCAGGTGATGTCCTAACAGAATGGAGCTGATTTCCAAAATGAAGAAGCCGCCGGATTTCATAACCAGGGCGGTTAACCGGCGGCAGGAACATCGTGCCAATCAGAGAGGCACAGAGTCACGCTAGCAGTGATTAACTTGAAAGAATATAGGGTAAAACCCGTAGTGGCAAAAATGGGTAATGCTGGTTTAGATTATGAAACAGGCTTAACAAACGACATGAACTGCCTTGAAAATTGATTTTTATGGATGTTCACGCGACTTTAAGACTCGCGCCCACCCAATTGGGGCAAGGCCATTTGAGGAGAATTTGGGTGAAAAGTCGAACTCCAAGGAGGAGTGCCTTTTCGTCGAGCTTGAACGTGCTGGTGTGCAGTGGGGTGATTTTTTCCCGAGGTGATTTGACACCGAGCAACATCATGCAACCGGGCACAGTGTAATCCGCAAAGTCCTCGGCCCCCATGCTTGGTCTGCGATCCGTCACCACGCGAGTTTGCCCCAAAAGGCCGCGAGCCGCCTTGGTGCAAATGTCGGTAACGTATGGATCATTGATGACCCCACGGAGCAACCGGTCAAAAACGGGAGAGAGCGTAGCGCGGAAGGCACGGGCTGTTCCCGCACAAAGCCGTTGGATGGTCTGGCGGGCATGTTCCGACACGACCCGATTGAAAGACCGGATGGTTCCTTTCAGTACCACGGTATCCGGTATGATATTAGGCGCCTGTCCACCTTGAATCATTCCGATGGTCACCACGACCGGGTCGCGTGCATCGGTCTGACGGGGAACCGCCTGATAAATCAAGGTGATGAGTTGAGCTGCCACCGCAATGGGATCAATCGTGTTATGTGGGCGCGCGCCATGACCGCCCCGGCCATGCACCGAAATGGTGAAGTCCTGGCAGAAGGCTGATTGCGGTCCCGGCGTGATGCTGACGTGACCCACGGGAAGATTCGGGTCAACGTGATACGCCAGAACGGCTTGCACGCCTTTGACGGCTCCCCGGGCAACCATCTCACCGGCACCGCACCCGGTTTCCTCCTCCGGTTGAAAAATACTTCGCCAGGCGACAGGCAGCTTGCCGGCTCGATGGAGCGCCAAAGTGGTTCCGAGCAAAATGGTGGAATGTGCATCGTGGCCGCAGGCATGCATCACGCCTTTATTTTTGGAGCGGTAGGGAATCTTGTTTTCCTCGGCAATCGGCAGGGCATCAATATCAGCACGCAAGGCAATGATTGGAGCCAACGCACCGGAGGCGGGGACTATGTCAGTGATGATGCCTCTTTTTCCAGCACCAAGCTGATACGGGATTTTGGCGGCGGTGAGTTGTTTGCCTAAATACGAAGTGGTCGCGAATTCCGCTCCACTTAATTCGGGATGCTGGTGAAGATGACGGTGAATAAAGGGTAAACGGGGTGCGACGCGATCAATTTGGGCGGCAATCCGCATCGCTGGCGGGTTTGAAACTATGGTTGATTTCGTAATAGGATGAGGTTGGTTGATGGTTCTGTCTTTGTCCATACCAACGTTAGTGGCAACCGGCATTGGCATTGACGCAAATTTGCACCCGCTCTTCGAGGAGCATCTCCAAAATCACGGTAGGGTTACACCCCATAGCGAAGAACGGACGCGTCACTTAAGGTGCTTCAAGTATTAAAACAAATAAAACAACAACTGAAAGAAATAAAATGAAATCTATATTCCCCTTAACGCTCGCAGCAACTGTGAGCACAATGTTAATGACCAGCGCACCGCTGCGCGCTGCCGATACGGACAGCCGCATCGAGTCGTCCGCCGCGAACTCCTATGTGTTCAAAACCACCCTCAAGGATGATTCCATCAAGACGGAATCCCAAGATGGCGTCGTCACCCTGACCGGCACGGTCGCTGATGCGTCCCACAAATCTCTGGCTGAAGATACCGTGGCGAGTCTCCCCGACGTCAAGAGCGTGGACAATCAACTCGTGATCAGCGGCGAACAACCGGCTGAACATTCAGACGCATGGATTACCATGAAAGTTAAAACCGCGCTTCTTTTCCATCGCAATGTGAGCGCCACCGAAACCACCGTGTATACGGCAGACGGTGTCGTTACCCTGCAAGGTGTGGCGAGCAGTCAAGCGGAAAAGGAACTCACCACCGAATACGCCAAGGACGTTGACAATGTCAAATCGGTCGATAACGACATGACGATTGCCGCGACTCCGGCAGCGCCAGATGCAACCGTCGGCGACAAAATTGATGACGCCTCCATCACGGCTGAAGTCAAATCGTCATTGATGTCGCATAGTGCGACCAGCGCCATACATACCGGAGTTACAACTACGGACGGCGTCGTCACCTTGAGCGGCATTGCCAAAAACGATGCTGAAAAGAGCCTGGTCACCAAGCTCGTCACCGACATCAACGGCGTGACCAGTGTGATCAACAACATGACCATCGCCGTACCATTGGCCGCAAACTAAACCGTCAGCTTACGGTCGGCTGGCGCGAAAATGCGCCAGCCGACATGCCAGTCAAAAGAAAATTTTTATGTTATACACGATTGCGGTAATACTACTCATTCTCTGGCTGCTGGGTCTGGTGACCGGCACCACGATGGGCGGTTTTATTCATATCCTACTCGTCATTGCCATCGTGGTAGTTTTGGTCAGAGTCATCACCGGCAGAAAAGCATTGTAACGGATGCGAGTGAACCTCACTTCCGGGCGTAAATGGTTGTTTTAAGAAACTGTCGGTCAACTAAATTAAATTATAAATTCAATATGAACACAAAAACCATCTTTGCCGCCGCCCTGATTACCTTGGGAATTGTGGTGCTCGCTTATTCTGGCTTCAGTTTCACGACCCCGGGAAAACCCATTGATTTTCTTGGGATGCACATTGCGACCACCGACAATCATTTTATCCCGCCCGTCGTCGGAGCGCTCGCACTCGTCGGCGGAATCGTGTTGCTGCTTGTGAAAACGAAGCGGGTCTGACGGGTGGAGTCGAAGCGGGCGCCGGCAGGTCAGTCGCCGAAGGCGGCACGGCAGTGCCGGATAAAAGTGCGCGAAATGAAAGCAAAAATATTCGAAGTCATTCTCCATAAGCTGTCCTCCGGCCAGTCACCTGCGATTACCCTTGAAGAGCAGATCAATACATTCCTTGCACAACACCCGAACCTGCGGTTGGTGGCCACGCACATGAGTACCCTCGTCACGCCCGCCGGGCCGAATGCCATGCCCAGAACGGAGGAATCATCCATAATCATTTTCTGCACACTGTTTTATACAGACTAGAAAACGCGAGTGATACCGCTTTATGAAGACACTGAAACTGATTTGCCTGACTCTCATCCAATGGGTCAAACAGGCCTGCTTGTTTCCCCAGACCATCGCGAATGCAGTGGAGCAGCGGCGGCGGCAGACTGTCCTGAATGAACATGAAGCCGAACGGCTCGACCGGATACGCAACCCATCAAAGTATCTTGGGAAGTGATTGTATCACAAGGCCAACGAACAAAACTCCATCCGGGAAAACAGACCGGCGCGAACTGACAGCATGAAGATTGACCATTCGCGATAACGCCGGACAGTTATGAATTTCACAGACCCACAACTGCAAAAGTGTTATGAAAGAAACTTCACGGAGGCAGGCGGTTTTCCCGATGAACTGCGTCAGGTCCGGGCTTTGATAGCCGTATACGATGTGTTTCAGATGTTTGAAGGGTCTCACTCTTCGAGAGTTCATGAGACGATTGAGCATCTACTCGCGCCAGAGTTGCGTCCGGGTTTGCGCGCTGGTATCGCGCACAAGGCAGTAAGGTGATTCTCGGCGGGCTGCACACGCAATCATGTCCTGATGAAGTCGCTCTGCACGCGGATGCCATTGCCGTCGGCGACGGCGTGCAACTCTGGCCGGAAATTTTGTATGACATCGAGCGTAGTGAATTGAAGCCGCGTTACGAGGCAACTTACGAACGAGCCTATGATCTCGACCCGACGCCGCGCCGGGATTTGCTACCGCGAAAAAGCTTTTTGACGACGACGAGCCTCATTGCCACACGCGGCTGCCACAACCGCTGCGGGTTTTGCTATCTTTCAACCGATGGTTTACGAATGCCGTATCGCGTCCGTGATCCGGAGGACATCCGCCGCCAGTTCGAGGCCGACAGCCACCCTTATGCCGTGTTCATTGATAATAATCTCGGTTCGAAGCGCGATTATCTGCGCGAACTTTGCCGCGCCTTGCGGCCTGCGAAAAAAATCTGGAGCGCGGCGGTGACGCTGGACGTGACCGACGAGCCGGTGCTGGTGCGTGAAATGGCGCTGGCCGGTTGCACGGGAGTGTTCATTGGATTTGAATCACTCACGAACCAAAATCTGGCGGACGCCCGCAAGCGCACGCCGCGCGCGGAGGATTATGCGCGACGCCTGCGGATTTTCCACGACCACGGCATCCAAGTGAATGGCAGCTTCGTGGTCGGGTTTGATGGCGACCGGAAGGACACGTTCACGACGCTCGTGCAATGGATTGAGTCGAACCGGATGGAGTGCGCGACGTTTCACATCCTGACGCCGTATCCGGGCACGCCGCTGTTCCGGCAGTTGGATGCAGAGAAGCGGCTGCTGCATCGCGACTGGGAAAAATATGACACGGCGCATGTCGTCTTCCAGCCGAAACAAATGACGCCTGAAGAATTGCTGCTGGGCTATGACTGGCTTTACCGGCGGTTATTTTCACACGCGTCCATCTGGCGGCGGAAACCGCATGAGCTATCGGCTATGCCAACCTACTTTGCCGGCTGTTATCTTTACAAACGCTCGAACCGGCTCTGGCGTTTTCTGATCAAACACCAGCTTGTTCACGCCGTCTGGCGGCCCCTGGTGGAAATGACGCGGGTGCGGCATTTGGCGTATCGCAGCCGGTTGGAAGCACAGATGGAAACAAAAAAATATCCCGTGCGTACCGCGATGCCATTCCCGGCCAGCGTATAAAACCAAATCAAACAAACTTCTCACGGCGGTGGTGTTTTATTTGCGCTCGATGATTGATCGCATCGAGCCATATCAACCCGACCAATGAATCCCAGAACCATCAGACTTGCTTAAAATCTAAATTGGCAATTTTATCCAGGCGTTCCTCCTTCTCGATCCAAGTCCGAAGTTTGGCATCTGAATGAAAAATTGGCAGAGGCGTAGCACGGCAAGGCAATTTTTGGTCGCCGCGCGCGTTTTTTTGAAATCAATTCAGACGGAGAGGCAAAGCTGAGAGTAAATTTGAGGGTGACGGGTGATGACTGGCCGGTTCTACGGGATGCCAGCGGGTGGCTGTGAGTGAAGCGGCGGTCGCTGATTACCAAGTCCGGCACGCCGTCGGGGTGAACGTGGTGTATCAAGGGTGTCAAAACCCCTGAATTTACGACAATCCGCCAGCACGGTTTGAAGTAGCACCGCTGCACCTTATGTGCGGGACGTTGTGACCGGTTTGGACAATCCTCCGCGCTTCGGCTTCATCCCGCGTCAGCAAACTTTTTTGCTGGCCGGTGGTTTGGTCTTCGCAGTAGAACATCGCGCCGCGCCGGAATACTGTGAATCGGTTTTGCATTCGTGCCTTTTCAGTCGGGACACGAACTGAAAACCGATTACGAGCAGTGGCGCAGTATTGCCGAATAGTGGGGAATTCTGAAAAATTCCGGCACCGCCGACGGCGTTACTGACACTTTCACTGACAGTTGACCGATTTTCCCCCTTGTTTGAACCGGAAATCCTCGAAAAACCGAGGAAACGGATATGGCGGAAGGGGTGGGATTCGAACCCACGGTAGCCTTGCGACTACTTCTGATTTCGAGTCAGGTGCCTTTAACCACTCAGCCACCCTTCCAACCGTTTATTTACAAGCATTTAACGAATTATTGACGTTTTGGATTTGACTTTTTGATACTGCAATGTGATACTGTAGGCATGAAAAGCGAAAACGCATCACAAATTCAGCCAGACGACCACAAATCGCCTTGGCAGAAAACATCGTATTCAAATTTAATCCGATACGCACCATCGGGTAAATACTTTGCTCGAATCAGAGTTGGCGGCAAGCTTATTCGTCAAAGCCTCAAGACGAATGTATTGAGCGTAGCCAAACTCAAATTGGCCGATTTGGAAAAGCAGGAGCGCTCCAAACTGGAAGGACAGCAACGCTTGGTGGAGGGAACGGCGTTTTTTCGGGATTTGGCAAAAGAGTATTTGGAGCGGCTCGATGGGATGCCAAATCTCAAGCCGAGAACCAAAGACTATTACAAAGAACGTCTTGCCGCGATGCAGAAAAGCTGGACGGAACTCAACGACACGGACGTGCGCAGGTTGAACGAGAATGATTGCCGTCAATGGGCGTCTCGTTACGCAAAGAAGGCCAGCCCGACGAATTACAACAACACGCTGATTGTGTTGCGCGCCATCCTTGCAATCGCTGTCGAGCATAGCATCCGTTATAGCAATCCGGCTGAAAATCTGAAACGGGTGCGGGTGAATCGAAAAGATTTGACGCTTCCTTCGCAAAAACAATTTCAGGCACTTATTCAAGAGATTCGTCGCGTTCCGTTCGGGCCGGGGCTGGCCAGCGCGGATTTGGTCGAATTCCTTGCCTACACGGGCTTGCGTGTCAAAAGCGAAGCCGCATTTGTGACGTGGGCTGATTGCGATTTTGAAAAAGGCGAAATCATCGTCAGGGGCAATCCGAACACGGGAACCAAGAACAGCGAATCTCGCCGTGTGCCGATGATTCCCGATTGCAGACGATTGTTGGAACGGCTTCGTTCCAAACGGCCTGATGAAAAACCGTCCGCTTTGGTAATGCGCGTTCGGGAATGTCAGGGAGCTATCAATCGGGCTTGCAAGGCTCTTGAAATTGTTCGGTTCACTCATCACGACTTGCGCCATTTGTTTGCCACCAGTTGCATTGAAAGCGGCGTGGACATCCCGACGGTTTCGCGCTGGCTTGGACACAAGGACGGCGGCGCGCTGGCGATGAAGGTTTATGGACATCTCCGCGATAGCCACTCCACCGCAATGGCGCAGAAAGTTCGCTTTCTCGAAACCGCGCAGTTGGCAGCGTAATGAATTAAGTGGCATTTTCTTTTTCGACGACTTCGATTTTTTCAACGCAAGCCGAATTCTTTTCCGGCGGCGGACTTTTTTTCGGCATGGTGTTGATTGATTCAACTTGCTGCTTGGCAATTTTACTTGCCATTAGGCGCAACTGTTTTCCAGTGATGCGGACGGTGCAAGTGACGAACGAAACAATCACGGTGTCCGTTCCATCGGCAGAAATAAAATCCACCCTTTCCAACTGGTGATAGGGCAATGCAAAAAAAGAGGATGCAGCCGTCTCGACCTGTAGGCTGGCGGTGCTGTTGCCGTATTGGGTTGCTGAAAAGCAATCGCTCATATTCCAATCCTCCGCCCGCGTTGAATGTTTTGCCGCCGCGCGAAATCTTGGCTGCGCCGGATGATTTTGGACCGGCGCAAAATCTTCTGCGCGTCGGTTTCGGTTTGTTTGGGGGACTCGCCTTGCTTTTGGTGCAGTGATTCTTTGATCGTTTTGAGTTGTTGCAATTCTCTGGCTTCGCGCTCGCGCTGCTTTTCTTCCGTCTGCCGCTCCGTTTCTATCCGCCACGAATGTTCTCTTTCAATAAAACGAGCGACATCGTTTCCCCACGCCGCCGCCAGCTTGTGAAAATAATTTTGCGCCATGTCCAGCGCCAAAGTCCTTTCACCGGAGCGGGCGACATTTTCCCGAAGCTGGATTTTATCCGCCGTAAAGATTTTTACGCCCTTGCGCCCGCGTGAAATCGTGACATACCACTGGTTTTGATTTGTCGCGGCCTTGACCGCTGAATCCGAAAACAAAACGTAATCCACAGTTTTGCCTTGAGCGGCGTATGAAGTGACGGCGTAGCCGCGCACGAACTGACGATAATACTTTGGCAGCATTCACGGCCACGCGGCCCGCGCATTGCTGATTCAAAAAATCTTTAGCGCAGCAGCGCAGATGTCGCCAGTAGCGGCGACAGAGAGCGACTCAAAAGCAATCCGCCAATCCTAAAAAGCAAAGGCCGTGGGTTCAACGTCCGCGACCAGCGCGCGTTCCGCTGCGGCGTAACGCGCCCTCGTCGCGGACGAATAATGGAAAACGCAGTCGCGTTTGCTTCCGTCAGCGGCACGGCGGCGGTCGTTGCGTTCCGGCTCCGTTCCAGCCGTCTCTCCGCTACACTTCACTTTTCCGCCCGCCGAACCGCTGACCGAAGCGTCATAACAGCGATATTCCAATCAACACGCATTTGCGCATGGTCGAAACCAAAGCGCATTCGATTTGTATCACCATTGCGGAAGCTCGTCGCTCATTTCTTTTTCGCCGGAGTAACCGGCGCGGTGAGGCGGGTGAGTTCTTTTTCCATTTCCTCCACGGTGGGCAGGCTGGAGCGCAGTTCTTTTGGCAACGCGCGGGTCAGTTGATATTCGGATACCCCGATGGCTTTCTTCACGCCACGCAACGCATACTCTGCCACGACTTTATTTTTGTCCTGACAGAGGATAAGGCCGATGGTGGATTTGTCGTCCGCATGGCGCAGGCGGTCGTCCACGACGTTGCAGTAAAAATTCATCTTGCCCGCATACTCGGCTTTGAATGGGCCGCGCTTCAGGTCAATGACCACAAAACAGCGCAGGCGCAGGTGATAAAACAGAAGATCGAGGTAA
>JBEKBA010000093.1:0-11151 GCA_050015635.1 Verrucomicrobiota bacterium | reverse complement strand
CCGCCGCGAATGCGCGAGCCGCGGGCTTTGCCGGGAAAACCTTTCGGCGCGCCGGGTTTATTTTCGTCGAAGAGCGTGGTGTATTTGTAATCGAAATTTTCCAGTTTCACGCGCGGGATTTTCTGGCTGATGAAGCGTTCGATGGCGAAGACATGGCTGGCGTCCTCGGCGGTCATGATGGTGAAGGCGTCGCCAGTGGCCTCGGCGCGGCCGGTGCGCCCGATGCGATGGATGTAATCCTCGGGATGCTGCGGCACGTCGTAGTTGACGACGTGGCTGACGTCGGCGATGTCGAGTCCGCGCGCGGCGATGTCCGTGGCGACGAGCACTTCAAATCGTCCGTCGCGGAAACCGCGCAGGGCCTGCTCACGTTCGCGTTGCGTGCGGTTGGAATGCAGCACGGCCACGGCGTGATTGTTGCGCTTGAGCAATTGCGCGATGCGATCCGCGCCGTACTTCGTCCGGCAGAAGACCAGAACGGAGTTGTAATTCACGCGTTCGAGGAGTTGGAGCAGCAGGTCGGATTTTTGCGAATCGGAAACGGGATAGATGACGTGCTTGACGGTTTCGGCGGGCGTGCGGCGCGCACCGATTTCAATCGTTTCGGGATTGTGCATCGCCCATCTGATGAGGGTTTCGATTTGCGGCGGAATCGTCGCGGAAAAGAGCGCGGTGTGGCGCTGACGCGGGCAGCGGTCGAGGATGCGGCGCACATCGGGCAGAAATCCCATGTCGAGCATCCGGTCGGCCTCGTCGAGAACCAGAAACTGGATTTTGTCCAGACGCACCGTGCCGCGTTCCAAATGGTCAAGCAAACGTCCGGGCGTGGCGACGACGATGTCCGCGCCGGCGCGCAATTCATCCGTCTGCCGGCCGTAACCGACGCCGCCATAAACGACGGTGACCCGCAAATTGGTAAAACGCGCGTAATCGCGAACAGCAGTCTCGACCTGCGCGGCGAGTTCGCGCGTGGGTTCAAGGATGAGCGCGCGCGGGCCGGGCGCGTGCAGCGCGAGTTTGGAGAGAATGGGCAGGGCGAACGCGGCGGTCTTGCCCGTGCCGGTTTGCGCGCTGCCGATGACGTCACGTCCAGCAAGAACGAGCGGAATTGAGCGCAACTGGATGGGGGTCGGCTCGATGTACCCCATGGCCTTGACGCCTTCGAGGATTTTCTCGGAAAGTCCGAGAGCAGTGAAGCTCATACTTGAAGTCTATCAGGAAACCGGCGGCCCGGAAGCTATTTGATTTTGCGGCTCTTGCGCAGGCGCGGCTTCAATCGTTGCCGGTCCGGGAGCGGGCATTCCGGTTTCAGCGGGAACTGAAATTTCCGCGGCAGTCTCAACAGCGACTTCCGCCTGCGGCGCTGTTGCGGTTGTTGCAGCCACTCCTTCCGCCGCCGGTTTTTCAGCTTTCTTCTCCGGCTTCACAGGCCTGGGCAGCGGTTTTTTGGCCGTCTCCAAACGTCCGTCGGCAAATTCCAAAACGTGGCCTTGATGCACGAGCCAATGCAAATCGGCGATGATGGCGGTCTGTTCCGGCGTCGGCCCGGCGGATTTTTGTTCCTCCGGTTTGACTTCGATGACGGCCGGCGCCGGCGCGATCGTCTCGACCAATTTCCGCCGGGTGCATTTGGGATTTGCGTTGATGAACCCGACAATGCGCTTGATGTTCTCGGAAACCGGCGTGGTTTCGAGGTCGAGAAATTGCGGCCGCGCGACGGCAACGTGCGTGACGGTCTTGTTGACCTTGAAAAATTGCAGGCCGTGCGATGCGAACTGCTGGCTCAACTTCGTCGCGATCTGCAACGGAAAATACCTCTGCTGCTCCCACTCATGGCGGACGAGCCGCTGCAATTCGTGGCTGCGCAAATTCCGGCTCAGCACGCCCCCGACCGTGTGCGCCTCGACCGGCTTGATGATTGAATCCTTGTGCGTCACACGAAAATGTTTTTCGACTTCTTCCAAGCTTGCAAGCTTGAGGGGCTCGGCAACGTTGAGACAAATGTATTCCGTCTTGAAACTTTGTTCCTCGACCCATTTTTTGACGACGGCTTCGTCCTTCACAATTTTCACGCGTGACTTGAAAACGTCAAACGGCATCCGCGCGAACCGCCCGGCGTGCAGCTTGCGCAACTGGTTCTGGTAATCGTGATAATTCGGCGGGCCGAGAATCGCGCCGCTCATGCCACATTGCGCGACAAAAGTGTAAGTTCCCTTCGGCGGTTCGGTCGCCGTTCGTTCGGCCTGATAAAATGTGGCAAAATGATTTTTAAGAATGTGCGCAACGGCTTCGTCCTCCGAAAGCCACGGCGTGTCGTCGAGCGCGCAGGTGAACAACGGCTGCGCGATTGCGCCGCCGGGGTTTTTCTTCACCGCAAGTTGAACCGAATAACGCTCCGGCTTTTCCAAAACGAGTTGCGCGATTTGAAACAACGGATAGCAACGTCCGGTCATTTTTATCTGGCGAGCGAGCGACTCGACGCCGTTCTCGCCGGGCAAAAGAGCAACGGAAATTTCCGGCAATGGTGCGGGCGGTTCGGGACGTTCACGGCGTTCGTTCCGGTCATCGCGACGGGGAAATTCCTTTTTCCCGTCGCCGAATTTTCCGTCGGAACGCGGACGGCGGTCGCGCCGTTCGCCAAACGATTCGCCGCGCGGGCCGCCACGACGGCCATCGCGTTTGCGGTCGTCGCCACCGGGGGGTTCGCCGGCGAATTTTTCGTAGCGATTGCCCGCCGGCTTTTCCTGCGCCCACGCGGGCTGGAAAAGTTTTTCCAGATCCAAATCCATTTCGGCAATGCTGCTCATTCGTTCAAGAAATTCCGACCATTACGCGGCGACTGTTTCCGCGCGTTTGGCAAGGATGGCGTCCACAATTTTTTTGGCCAGCGCAGGTTTTTCCACAAGCGCCTTTTGCGCGGCTTCCCTGCCCTGGCCGATGAGTTCACCGTCAAATTGCAGCCACGCGCCCTTTTTGTCCACAACGCCGTTCGTGATGCCCACGTCGAGGATGCTGCCTTCCTTATTGATGCCGTGATTGTAAATGATGTCAAACTCGGCCTCGGCGAACGGCGGCGCAACCTTGTTTTTCACGACCTTGACGCGGACGTGATTGCCGACGGCGTTGCCGGCGTCGTCTTTGAGCGTGTCCTTGCGGCGAATATCAAGACGCACGCTCGCGTAAAATTTCAAGGCCTTGCCTCCGGGTGTGGTTTCGGGATTACCGAACATCACGCCGACTTTTTCGCGCAATTGGTTCGTGAAAATGCAGGTCGTTTTGGACTTGTTCAAAATCGCCGTGAGTTTGCGCAATGCCTGTGACATCAAACGCGCCTGCATACCCATTGTGGCCATGCCCATGTCGCCTTCGAGTTCCGCTTTCGGCACGAGCGCGGCAACGGAATCAATGACGATGACGTCGAGCGCGTTTGAACGCGCGAGCGTTTCGCAAATGGTCAATGCTTCCTCACCGGAATCCGGTTGTGACACCAGCAAATCGTCGAGGTTCACGCCGAGTTTTTTTGCGTAACCGGGATCAAGCGCGTGCTCGGCGTCAATGAATGCCGCGAGGCCGCCGGCTTTTTGCGCGTTTGCGATGACGTGGAGCATCAACGTCGTCTTGCCCGACGACTCCGGCCCGAAAATCTCCACGACGCGGCCGCGCGGCACACCGCCGACGCCCAGCGCCAAATCCAGAACCAGCGCGCCGGTCGGAATCACTTCGATTTTAACCTGCGCGCGCGCGTCGCCGAGCCGCATGATCGCGCCGTCGCCGTAACTTTTGTGAATGCTGGAAATAGCGGCTTCGAGTTCGCGTTGATGCGGCTGCGCGGCTTTTGTGTCAGCGGCAGTTTTTTCGACGGATTTGGCGGCCATAAATTATTGGATGATTTTGTGCTTGGAACTACGAAAGGGAACCATAATAAACCGGCCCGGAATAGTCAAACGCCGAACGCCAATCTGGATGCGCAGCACTGTTGAAAACTCCCGCCGACTCCGGCAAACTACGGACATGAAACTTTCAAGGTTGTTTGCGTTGATTCTGGCCGTCGCATTTGTCGCCGGCTGCAAAAAATCCGGCGAGACCAACGCGCCGCCGTCCCCTGAGGCCTGGGAGCCGACGCAGGCGCAGCCGAAATTGCCGACGCTGAAAATTTATCTCGGCGCGGAAACACTGGATGCCGAACTTGCGCTCACCCCAAAAGAGGAAATGACCGGCATGATGTTCCGCACCAACATTCAGGAAACCGACGCAATGCTTTTTGTTTTGCCGGTTCAGCAACGCGCATCGTTTTGGATGAAAAATTGTCCGGAGTCCATTTCCGCCGCTTACATCGGACCTGACGGGGTGATTCAGGAAATCCACCATCTTGAAAAAGAGGATACGAATGCCGTTAACGCCGCCAGCGACAACATCCAATACGTCCTGGAAACGAGTGATGGCTGGTTCGGACGGCACAACATCAGCACCGGGGCAGTCATCCGGACTGAAAAAGGTTCGTTGTCCGAAACTTTTTTCGCAAAATAATTTTATCCGTTCAACCTGCAATTGGGATTACGCCAAACCCACCGTTCTACCGGTTTGAGCGGCCGCGTAAATGGCCATCATGATTTTCACGTCGCGCAAACCTTCTTCGCCGGGCACTTTGGTCGGCTGGTTGTTCAAAATGCATTGAGCGAAGTCGTCCATCTCGGCGGCGAATTGATCAATGGAAGAAAAATGGATTTGTTCCCCGTCGCTGCGACGTCCGCGAATGCCGTTGTAATCGTAGGCCGGCTCAAGTCCAAACCAGCCGTTTTCCGCCCAAGCGGTGAAACGGTCAATGCCGCCGACCCTGTAAGTGCTGCTGCAATTGGCAACGACACCACCGGGAAACTTCATTTGCCACACGATTGATTCCTCAACTTCGCTGAACTTCACCGGATCGGTCGTGGTTGCAATCGCGGAGACAAGAGTTGGTTCCTGCCCGCTAATATAGCGTGTGGCCTGCAACGCGTAGATGCCGACATCCATGAGCGGCCCGCCGCCGGATAAGGCGCGCTTGAGCCGCCATTGAGCCGGGTCGCCGATGGAAAAACCGAATCCGGCGTCAATGATTTTCAAATCGCCAAATACTTTTTCGCGCGCGAGGCGGACGCATTCGAGATTGTTTGGTTCAAAATGCAGCCGATAGCCGATGGCCAGTTGACGTCCGGCTTTATTGCATTCGTCAATCATCTGCCGGCATTTTTCCGCCGACACTTCCATCGGTTTTTCGCAAAGAACGTGTTTGCCCGCCTTTGCCGCCTTGATTGTGTGTTCGGCATGGAGCCCGTTTGGGGTGACGACATAGACCACGTCAATGTCCGGATTGCCGGCCATTTTTTCCATGGTATCGTAGTTGTAGATGTTCCGGTCAGGAATGTCGTATCGCGCCTTCCACCTTTCGGCCTTTGCAGGCGTGCCAGTGATAATGCCGGTCAGTTTGCAAAATTTTGTTTTCTGCAACGCAGGCGCAAGTTGATATGTGCTCAAGTTGCCGAGACCGGCGAGGGCGAAACCTATTTTCCTGTCCGGTCCGGCAGCACGGGCGCACGAAGACAAAACACCGATGAACGGCACACTCGCAACGGCGAGGGCGGTTGTTTTTAAGAATTCGCGGCGGGTCTGGAATTTGACTTTCATAGTTCAGAGATTATTTGCGGTGTTGCCCGCAGCACAATCCGGAAAATGCTCGCTGTTTTGTTGACCCGCGAATTAAACTGTTCGCAATGACACGGCTTCAATCCGAAAAATTTTTCGCCGAAGCGTTGAAATACATTCCCGGCGGCGTGAATTCACCGGTGCGCGCGTTTCGTGCCGTCGGCGGCCAGCCGTTCTTCGTGAACAAAGCCAAGGGCGCGCGCGTATGGGACGTGGACGGAAATGAATTGATTGATTTTGTTTGCACATGGGGACCAGCCATTCTCGGCCACGCGCATCCCCAAATTATTTCCGCAATCAAAACCGCAGCGGAAAACGGCACGAGTTTTGGCATTCCCAATCCATTTGAAGTCAAAATGGCGAAACTGATTTGCGAGTTTGTTCCGGGCGTTCAAAAAGTTCGCATGACGAATTCCGGCACGGAAGCGTGCATGAGCGCAATTCGCCTGGCGCGCGGCTTCACGAAGCGGGACAAAATCGTCAAGTTCGACGGCTGTTATCACGGTCACGTGGATTCGTTGCTCGTCAAAGCCGGCAGCGGCGCACTGACTTTTGGGAATCCCGACAGCGCGGGCGTGCCCGCCGCATTCACACAACACACCATCGTTTTGCCGTTCAACGACATTGAAGCGGTCAGAGCCGCTTTCACCGCGAACAGAAATCAAATTGCCGGAATTATCGTCGAACCGGTGCCGGGCAATGCGGGGCTTTATTTGCCGAAGCCGGGCTATCTGGAATTTTTGAGCAAAATCACTAAGGCCAACGGCACGTTGCTGATTTTCGATGAAGTGATGACGGGGTTCCGTCTGGCGAAAGGCGGCGCGCAAGAACGATTCGGCATTTCGCCCGACCTGACTTGCCTTGGAAAAATCATCGGTGGCGGCCTGCCGGTGGGCGCGTTTGGCGGGCGCGCAGAAATCATGGATTTGCTCGCGCCGCTGGGGCCGGTTTATCAGGCGGGAACTTTGAGCGGCAATCCGCTGGCGATGGCTGCGGGAATTGCCGCGCTAGAAGAATTGGAATCCGGCGACGCGTATGGCCAGCTTGAGGGACTTGGCGAACAGCTTGAAACTGGAATACGTGACGCTGCCGGGTCAGCAAAAATCCCCGTTCGATTCAATGTTTGCGGCTCGATGTTCTGCGTTTATTTCACGGATCCGCCGGTCCACAATCTGGCCGACGCGCTGAAAAGTGACCGCGCACGATTCGCAAAATTTTTTCACGGGATGCTGGCCGAAGGAATTTATTTCGCGCCATCCCAATTCGAGGCCGGTTTCATTTCCACCGCGCACACGGCAGCGGACATGGAGAAAACGGTCAAGACCGCTGCGCAAGTTTTGCGCAGGTTGTAACCTTCCCCCGCCGCTTTCGTCTGACCCTGTATCACGCCGTTCCCGAAGGCACGACGGATTTGAAAATAAAACAAAAGCAGCAAAGTTTATGAAAAGTAAGATTACAAAGCCAATGTTCATTGCCGCGCTCGTTGCCGGCAACTTGTTCGCGTGGAATCTGGCGCTACGCGCGGACGATTCCACCAACACGCCACCAGCGAATCCCCCTGCATCAGATGTCAAGCCGCACGCACACGGCTTTGAACGCATGGTTGAAGAACTCAACCTCACCGATGACCAGAAACCGAAGGTCAAAACCATCATGGACGCGCAAACGCAAAAAATGCGCGACGTGCGCGAAGACGACAGTCTCTCGCAAGATGACAAACGAGCGAAAATGAAAGCCATTCACGAAGACACCGCCACGCAGTTGCAAGCGGTGTTAACGCCGGATCAATTCGCCAAGTGGCAGAAAATATCGCAACGTATGCCGCGTCGCCCGATGCAAAATGGCGACAATCCGCCGCCGGCAAATCCGCCACCCGCTGCTCCGCCGCAGAATTAAATCAGTTAAAAATTCAATTTACACAAGGACGGCCTCGCGCCGTCCCTTTTTGTTTTTGGTTGTAACATTTCCCCGGTGGTTTTCGTATTAAAAGCCGGTATGAAAACAAACAAATTGTTCATTCTGACAACAGTGCCTGGTGCATCACGGCAGATTTTGCCCTGACGACGGCGGGCATGCCGGGTTTAAGCGACGCAAATTCCATTTGAGCAAAATCGCGCCTGCCCGTATCGTGGGCCTGGCGTCGCGCGCGTAGCTCAATTGGATAGAGCGTCAGCCTCCGAAGCTGAAGGTTGCGGGTTCGACTCCCGCCGTGCGCACCAGTTTTCCTGAAGAAATTGATAGTTCAGGTGCTTCTGACACAAACCAGACACAAGAAACGGCTGAATCCGAAAGCGCGAAAGTGAAATTCCCAAAACGCATCAAACACCGTGGCCAAGTCCTCGCTACGATCTACGCCAGATGCAAAGGGCGTGATTCCTACCGCGTGTCGTGGCAAGTGCTCGGAAAGCGGCAAATGGCGTCGTTTCGCACCTACAGCGAAGCCAAACGTCGCGCCGACAAGCTGGTGGCAGATTTGGCCAAAGGCTCGCAAGTCACCGCCTTGCATCCTGCTCAAGCCCGCGATGCACTGGCCGCGCTGGAACGGCTCGCGGACTTCTATCGCGCCACAGGTCGCCGCGTGTCACTATTGGCGGGCATTTCCGAATTTGTCGAGGCGTCTGCCAAGTTGAACGGGCGCACTTTGGGCGAAGCTGTCACGGGCTACTTGCGAAACGTCGCCAGCGTGAAGCGCAAAGACATTGGCGAGGCTGTCACGGAATTTCTACAAGCCGACGCTCCTCGCACAAAAGCCAGCAACGGACAGCGGGCGCAACTGTCCGCCAAGTATGCCTATGTCCGCGAGCTACGACTGCGCCGATTCGCTGACACGTTCAAAAACACCGCTGTATGTGATTTGAGCAAAGAGCATCTGGACACCTTTATCAGCTCACTTGCCGATCTTGCTCCAAAAACCCACAATCATTACCGTGCCGCAATACGGCAATTTTTGCGCTGGGCGGTTCGCAAAGATTATCTGCCGGTCACGCATCGGTTGGGCGAAGCCGATGGACTACGCCCCGAACACGCAAACACTGCCGAAGTCAGCTTTTACTCGCCGCGCGAACTAGCCGCGTTACTAGCAAATGCCGATGAAATTTTGCGCCCGTTGATTGCCGTTGGCGGATTGGCTGGACTCCGCACTGCGGAATTGTTGCGTTTGGATTGGGCGGACGTTTGGCGCGTGCCCGGACATATTGAGATCACAGCGGGCAAAAGCAAAACCCGCCAGCGTCGCCTTGTGGAAATCTGCGCGGCATTACGGGCATGGCTTGAACCTTATCGCGCTCACAAGACTGGAAAGTTCTGGCCGGGTGAAGAAAGAACATTTCTGGAACACTATGGCGAACTTTGCGAAGCAGCGAAAGTCACCCGCAAAGCAAATGGACTGCGACACAGTTTTTGCTCGTTTCACTTCGCGTTGCACGCCAACGAAAACCTGACAGCACAGCAAGCGGGCAATTCCCCCGCAATGATTCACGCGCATTACAAGGGACTCGCCACGAAAGCCGAGGCGGAAAAATGGTTTGCCGTGAAGCCAAAGAAGTCCGCCAAGAATGTGATTCAACTGCCCTCCGCGAACGAAGTTTGACGCACAACGAAAGCAAACGATGAAAACCACCATAGTCTGTCCAAATAAAAATGATCCCGCTTGGAAAAAGCTGGTCAAAGAGCTTGGTGACGAACGCTACGCATACATCAGTTTTTTCCGCAACAACAACGTGATACCCGACGTGGGAAGGGCACGGGCGATACTGGGATTGAAGGCCGCCGCACCGCTCATGGCAAAGCAAACTCTTTCAAAATCCAAAAAGCCGAAAGCTACCGTACCAAAAACCACAATTCAAATACACCGAGCGGTTGTGCCCAAAATCAATGCGGAAAATGTTACAGCACTTTATGGGCGAACACGACACACCGGCAAGGTGCTGACCGAGGTGTGATAAATACAGACACCATAAATTACGACACGGCGAAACTCGACAAACAGTATCCTGCTATCTGTAAATCTCGGTGGAACGCACGGAAAAACATTGGCGACGACGCATATTTTCAATCCATCGGATTAAGTCGCAATGATCCTCCTGAGTTGTGGCAGTTTGCTCTTGGCCGCAGCGAACCGTTATCAAACGCAGAACATTACAAGCGATCCAGAACAATAATTGGCAGGCGAACACTGCGAGAGACCATCCTGGCCCTTGCGAACCGCATTGAGGACGACGCATTGCTTAAGAAGCATTTGGCAACGCTGCTCAAACTTTCCGAGAGCGAACCATTGACTGTAGCTAATTACAAGTTGAACCGCGCAGATAGCGATAAGACAAAGCGAATCCTTATTGAGCATTGGATTCAAGAGCCGCGTGGTGAGGACTGGCTCAAGGCCGGACGAGATCACGCGCAACTCGTGGCCAGCAAACTTCATGGCGTCGCAAAATTTGTTCGCATTTTGGAATTGCCGGACACCAATGGCAAGCCGGTCAAAGACGCGCACGATTTTTTTACGGCTGGCGGTGACGCCGGACAGATTGGCGAACTTGTGGACGCGACGCCCGAATGGACACAACCCAACGCGCCGGACTTGCGCGACACAAAGCCCATAAAACCGATGCTGGAATTTTTCACGCCGTCAGAACTATCCGCGTTCACGCCGCCGGTAGGATTCAATCTTGTGGGTGATTATCATATTCAAAAGGCCGCGCCGTTCGTGATTGGCGGTGCGCCAGGTGTCGGCAAAAGTCGGGGTGCGGTTACGCTGGCAGTCGTGGGCGCAACGGGCGGCGAACTTCAGCACTTCGTTGGTTATGTCCCCGTTGCCGAGCGCAGCGTCAGGCGACGGAAAAAAGCGGGGGTTTACCACGCTCGTTCCGTCCTGCCGGACGGGGACGCCGCAGCGCGGCGTCCCTACTATAGCAATTAACAATAACATTGGGACATATTGGCGATAAAAAGGAAGGGGTTGGTGGCGCTGGCGAGGTTTTTGCGCAGGTGGGTCTTGAAGGCGGCCCAGAGATGTTCGATGGGATTGAGGTCGGGCGAGTAGGCCGGCAAAAACAGCAGTTGGCAACCGGCGGCCTCCACCCGCTTCTGTGTCGTTGGCGACTGATGGAACCGGGCGTTGTCCAGCACGATCACACTGCCCGGCGGCAAGGCGGGCAGCAGCACCCTTTTCAAAATAAACATCCACCCCTCCGTGTTGCAGCTTCCCTGAAAGACCAGCGGTGCGACCCGCTTGCCTTGTTGGGCGGCGGAAATGATGCTGGTGCGGTCCCGCCGTTTGCCCGCCACCGCCTGATAAATCCGCTCGCCCCGGGGTGCGCGTCCATCTTCACGATCCAGGCGGTGATCCACGCCGCACTCGTCCAGGTAAAAGACGGGTTGGCCCTCGAACTTTTCCAATTCGCGACGCAAGAGCCACCGTTGCACCTCGTTGCGCTCGCGATATTTTATGAGTTTTTTTTAGCGTGAAGCCTA
>JBEKBA010000092.1:0-11166 GCA_050015635.1 Verrucomicrobiota bacterium | reverse complement strand
CGTGGGTGTCGGTGAGGATAAGGACGGAGTCTTTACCGGGTATTGCAAAAAACCAGAGGGAAATGGGCAGGATGTGAAGCGGTTTGACGAATTCGTCCGCAAGCAGGCACCATCTGTTTTTGACGGAAAATCTAATGCTTACTGGTACTCCTTCAACAAATATAAACAAGGCGACGCTATTCAACCAGAGGACGCCACCCGCCTTACAGATACCGTGCTTGATATGTATAGAAAGATGGAGCGTCTTGTGGCCAAGTTCCAAGGGGCGCCGACACCGCAGAGATAACGGCGGCCATTTGTGTGTTCATCGATACCTCTTCGTCTGGCTCACGTCAATCAACGTCGTGGCAACTCAGGTTGCTCCTCTCGAATTGATCAAGCGAGCCCAAAATAATTCGGATGGAAGCTTTGGTCTACGACGTGAGGTTGTGGTCGGCACTGCAACGGCTGTGCAGGGTCATGGCAGCGTTGTTGCAGCACCGCTGCAGCCGGTCTGCAACGTCGCTGCAATTCGTGTCTTTCGGTAGGGACGCCGCGCTGCAGTGTCCGTAATCGGGAGCAGCGTCACGCTGCCTCACTTCGTCAAATAATACTTCTTCGCGTATTCCTTGACCATGCGATCGGTCGTAAATTGCGGCACGAGCGTGACCATCGCGCGGCGGATGCGCTGGATCCATTGGCGCGGGATGCCTCGTTCGTCGCGGTCGAAGAACATCGGCACAACCTGCTCGGTGAGTGTCCGGTAAAGATTCGCGCTGTCCACCCGATCTTGTTCCTTGACGTCGTCCGGCTGCGAATCTTCGCCGATGGCAAAGCCATTCGTCTTGTCGTAGCCTTCGCGCCACCAGCCATCCAGGATGCTCATGTTCAGGCAGCCGTGGCAACTGGCTTTCATGCCGCTGGTGCCGGAGGCTTCGAGCGGACGGCGTGGATTGTTCAGCCAGATGTCGCAACCGGAGACCATTTGCCGCGCGACGTGAATGTCGTAGTTCTCGACGAAGACAAGATTGCCCGCGAGTTCGCTGTTTTTGCTTAAATGAATGATTTGCTGGATGAAACGTTTGCCTTCGTCGTCGCGCGGGTGCGCTTTGCCGGCAAAGACGAATTGCACCGGACGTTGCTTGTCGTGCGCGAGTTTCAAAATGTTGTCGAACTGCTGGAAGATCAGCGGCGCGCGTTTGTAAGTGGCGAACCGGCGCGCGAAGCCGATGGTCAGCGCGTCGGGATTCAGCAGATGGTCGAAGCGGATGAAATCGCCCTGGCTCAATTTTTGATTTTGAAGCAGCAAACGGCGGCGCGCGAATTCGATCAACTCGCGGCGCAGTTTGTAACGCAGCGCCCAGAGCTCCTCATCGGAAACGAACGACGGGTCGGCCATCATTTCCCAGAATTCACAGGAGTGAACCGCCGCCGCCCAGTCGCGGCCAAATTTTTCAAGCCACATTTTCGTCGGGCCGTTGCCGCCATCCGTCAATTTTTTTCGCCAGAACTGCCGCACCGTGCCTTTCATCCAGCCAAGCAGGTGAATTCCGTTCGTGATGTGGCCGATGGGAACTTTGTCCTCGGGTGTGCCGGGGTAAAGCGATTTCCACATATGGCGGCTGATTTGTCCGTGCAATTCACTCACGCCGTTGGCCGCGCGCGAAATTTTCAGCGCCAGCACTGTCATGCAAAACGACTCCTGCGCGTTTTCGGGGTTCACGCGGCCCAGTGCCATGGGCAGCGGCACGGACAACCGCATGCAATACCGTTGCATCGCGTAATTCATCAAGTCCGCGCTGAACCGGTCATGTCCGGCCTCGACCGGAGTATGCGTGGTGAAAATGCACTCCGCCTTGGTCGCGGCCAGCGCGCTGGGGAAATCCTGGCCCGTAGCCATTTTTTCGCGGATCAGTTCCAGCGTGAGAAACGCCGCGTGCCCTTCGTTCATGTGGAACACCGACGGTTCGACTCCCAGCGCGCGTAACAAACGCACGCCGCCGATGCCGAGCAGAATCTCCTGCATGATGCGCGTCGTGCTGTCGCCGCCATAAACGCGCGCCGTCAAATCGCGGAAGTGCTGCTCGTTTTCCGGCAGATTCGTGTCGAGCAGATAAACCGGCACGCGACCGACGTTCACGCGCCACGCCTGAAACACGACGATGTTCATGCCGATTTCCACGCTGCATTTCAGCCGTTTATTCTCGGCATCCAGCACGGGCTCGACCGGCACGTCCTGCGGATCAACGGGATTGTAAAATTCCGTCTGCCAGTTGTTCGTGTCAATCGACTGCTGAAAATAGCCTTCGCGGTAAAACAGGCTGATGCCGACAAAACCAAGCCCGAGGTCGCTCGCGGATTTCGCGTGGTCGCCGGCCAGAATGCCGAGGCCGCCCGCCGAAATCGGCAGCGATTCGTGGAAACCGAACTCGGCGGAAAAATACGCGACGGGATTTTTGTGCAACTGCGGCGCGTGCTGGTGGCACCAGGTGTTTGGGTCGGCGAGATACCCTTCAAAATCATGCAGCACCGCGCGCGCGCGTTGCTCGAAATCCGCATCCTCCAGCCGCACGCGCAGCTCATATTCCGACACTTCGCGCAAAACGGCGACGGCGTTGTGGAAAAGATTCTGCCAGCCGCGCGGCGAAAGTTCCTGAAACAAATCCTGCGCCTCCTGATCCCAGCACCACCACAAATTGCGGGACAACCTGTTCAGACCCGCGACCAATTCGTTCAATTCCCCGGACGTCAATGGTTTCCTCGTCATAGATTTTATTTGCGTTGCTTCCTTAATTGCAAACCGTGCGGACGCTAGCGGGATGTGAAAATTTCGGCAACTAAATTTTCTTGGCGTTCCGGGTGGCTTGCCGGTTAAATTCTCCCGCTTGAAAAAATACTGGCACGTCATCGGCATCGGGATTCAAAGCAACCTGACCTATCGTGTCAATTACCTGTCGCGGACGCTCTTCAGTTTCATCCCGCTCTTCGCCATGCTGTCGCTCTGGCGAACGGTCGGCGGCGCGCAACATTCCGGCTGGTCGAAGGCGGAAATGATTTTTTATTACCTGCTGGTCGCCGTTGTGGACGTTTTCACGGCGGTCAACGAAGACGACTGGCAGATCGTCGCCGATATCCGCGAAGGGGCCATCAGCCAGTTTCTGCTCAAGCCAGTGGATTATTTGTGGTATCGGCTCTCTCTCTTTTTTGCCGGTCGTGTCGCGTTCGTGGCAATGGCCTTTATTCCGCTGGCGATTTTCATTTTCTGTTTCCGGAATTATTTCGTGGCTCCCGCCGGCGGAATCGCCATGTTCGTCTTTCCCGTTTCACTTTTGTTGACCGCGCTGTTGCAATTTTTCATTTCCTACGCGATGGCCATGCTCGCGTTCTGGCTGCTCGAAATTTCCACGTTCATTTTCATTTTGTTCGCGTTTGAATACATCGCCAGCGGGCATGTGTTTCCGCTGGCTTTATTGCACGAAAAATTTCCTTTGATTGAACGTGCGCTCATGTTCACGCCGTTTCCGTATCAAATGTATTTTCCCGTCACGATTTACATGGGCAAAATTTCCGGTGCCGGTTTATGGCGCGGCTTGCTCATGCAATGTGTTTGGGTGTCGCTCGCTTACTTGTTCGCGCGCTTCATGTGGCGGCGCGGCGTCAAAAGATATTCTGCGTTCGGCGGCTGAAATTTTATGAACCTGAAACGTTACCTCACCATTTACGCCGCGCTCTGGAAAAATTCCGTCGCGCGCGAAATGTCGTTCAAGGGCAATTTCATTCTTTGGATCATCGTCGAGCTGCTTTGGTTCGGATTGCAATTGGTTTTCGTCATGGTTCTGTTCGGCCAGACCAATTCCGTCGGCACCTGGACGCAGTGGCAGATGGTTTTGCTCGTCGGCGCGAGTAATTTCATCCAGCAGATCTATCAGGCGTTTTTTCTGGTGAACTGCACGAACCTTTCCGAACTCGTCCGCACCGGCAGAATGGATTTTCTGCTCGCGTTGCCGGTTAACACCCGTTTCATCGTTTCCTTGCGGCAGGTGGATTTGGGCGCGTTTGTCAACGCTTTATTCGCCGTCTGCGTGATGGTTTTTGCCGCCGGAAAATTGGGTCTGCACCCGACGGTCGCGCAAATTTCCGGCTTCAGCGCGCTGTGCGTGGTGGGAATTTTGATTCATTACTCGCTGATGTTCATGCTCGCCGCCATCAGTTTTTGGACGGTGCGGGCGCAAGGCATCGTGTGGGGTTACTACAACCTGTTCAACATCGCGCGGATGCCGGACGAGGCGTTTCGCGGCGCGTTCAAGGCCGTGTTCACCTTCGCGCTGCCGGTTTTGCTCGTTTCAAATGTTCCCGTGCGCCTGCTCGCGAACAAATTGACTTCGCCGGTATCCTGGCTTTTGTTGCTCGGTTTGGGGATTGTTTGGGCGGCAATTTCCGAATGGTTCTGGCGGCTTTCCGTGCGCCGCTACACCAGCGCGAGCACTTGAAATGAAATGGATTGCCGCTGCTTGAATCGCCCGCGCGCGCAGCTCCGGCAACGCGCGACTGCTTGTAGCGTCCGGCCTGTGGCTGGATTCAATGCGACAAATTCTTAGAGGGAGTCGTCAGCCATTGGAGTATCGGCCGGATTGATGGATAGGCTCTAATTATTTGGCGCTGGTCCGGGAATGGATTGGCCGGGCGCGTTCATTTCCTTATAGTCGCTTGGTATCTCAAAAACCGACGCGTCAACGGGTTCTTCCTGCGCCGAGATCAAGGTTGTGGTGACTTCCTGCCCTCCTTGCACTTCGGATTTTGCCAGCACGACCATGCCGGGCAGCGTGGTCATATCCGGTGCCATGCCTTTTGACATCTGGACCATGGGCGATTGGTTCAACTTGTCAAGCTGCGTCTTGATTTTGGCATAATTTGGAAAATCCTTTGCCACCCAGACTGTCCCGCCCGAATTATTATTGTTATTCGTCCAGGTATAAATCTCGGTATTGTAACCGCCCACCGTCCCGGTCTTGCCCGTATCCTGCAATTTTGGCGGTTCAGTGTTGGTGGCGCCGTTGTTCAATCGGGCCCTCATTTGCTGCATCGTTTGCTGCATCTGCGCGGCGGATGCTTTTATCGCCATTTTCTGCTGGTGCAACAGGGTGGTCGAATCACCGGCGTCCAAATCCATGATCATGCTTATGTTTCCCATCGGGCCGATAGCCATGTCCACGCGGATTTTGTCGCCTTTGATTTTCATCGTCATGTCGCCATGCTGCATCGTGCCCTCCATTTTTTGTTGAATGACAAAATCGGCGCGTGCCTCAACCATGACGGAAATGAGGGTGAGAATTGTGACGATTCGTTTCATCATGTCACGATGATGCTTTGGCTTCCGGCGGAAGAAAAGTAGAAAACGGCTTTGCGAACTGGAGCATTGACAAAATGATCGCTCATAGACATTTCGTAAAGTGTTCCGGCAACGCGCTCAACTACTGTAGCGTCCGGCCTGTGGCCGGATTCAATGCGACAAATTCTTTTAAGGAGTCGTCTGCGCTTCCTTCGCCCGGGTGTCTTTCAATGTAATCGTCCGGTTAAAAATCAGCTTGGCGTCCGGGATCTGGAGTCTGGCGTCCGGGTCGCGCGTGAAATAGCCGATGCGTTCAAACTGATAACGGACTTCCGGCCGGGCATCGTTCAAACTAGGTTCGCATTTCGCCGTCACTACTTCAAGCGAATGCGGATTAAGGACGGACTTGAAATCGCGTCCGTCCTTTTCCGGTTCGGCTTCGGTAAAGAGACGGTCGTAAAGGCGCACTTCGGCGTCAATCGCGTGCGCGGCGCTCACCCAATGGATCGTGCCTTTGACTTTACGATTCGCCGTCGCCCCGCCGGTCTTGCTGTCGGGATCGGCGGTGCAGCGCAGTTCAATGATTTTCCCGCTGCCGTCCTTGATGACTTCGTCGCACTTGATGATGTAGCCGTACTTTAATCGCACTTCACCGCCGGGTTTGAGCCGGAAAAATTTGGGGGGCGGGTTTTCTGAAAAATCATCGCGCTCGATGAACAGTTCGCGGCTGAAAGGAATCTTTCGTTTGCCTGCGCTTTCGTCTTCGGGATTGTTGACGGCATCGAGTTCCTCGAATTTGCCTTCTGGAAAATTCGTGATGACGGCTTTGATCGGACGCAAAACCGCGAGCCGGCGCAAGGCGTGTCTGTTCAAGTCTTCGCGGACGGCGTGCTCGAAGACGGCGATGTCGGTCTGGCTGATGTATTTGGTGACACCCACGCCGATGGCGAACGCCCGGAGGGCGGCTGCGGTTACCCCTCGACGTCTTATTCCGCTTATGGTCGGCATGCGCGGGTCGTCCCAGCCGGTGACGATTTTGTCGTTCACAAGCGCAATGAGTTTGCGCTTGGAAACAATCGTGTAGGTGGGAATCAGCTTGGCGAACTCGTATTGCCTGGGCAGCGCGCGCGGCAAACCAAGCGATTCGAGAATCCAATCGTAAAGCGGGCGATGCACCTCAAACTCCAGTGTGCAAATACTGTGCGTGATGCCTTCGATGTAGTCGCTCAGGCAATGTGCGAAATCATAAAGTGGATAAATGCGCCATTTGTTGCCGGTGTGATGATGTTCGGCGTGACGGATGCGGTAGAGCAGGGGATCGCGCAGCCAGATGTTCGGCGACGCCATGTCAATCTTCGCGCGGAGTGAACATTTCCCGTCGGGAAATTCGCCCGCGCGCATTCTTTGAAATAAATCCAAATTTTCCTCGATGGAACGATTTCGCCACGGCGAATCTTTTCCCGGACGATCCGGCGCGCCGCGATAAGCATCGGTTTCGGCCGGCGACAAATCGCAAACGTAGGCTTTGCCTTTCTCAATCAATTGCTCTGCGTAGTCGTATATCTGGTCGAAGTAGTCGGAGGCGTAAAAAGGTTCGACGTGGGTTGAGGGTTCATGCGCTGGCGCGAGATAAAAATCCCGTTTGCCGTCGCCGGAGATGGTTTCAGGTGTTCCGCCGCGTGCTTTCAACCCGAGTTGCGTGTCCGCCCAACCCGAAATAAGCCAGCGCACGTCTTCCTGAATCGACTCCACGTATTCCACGTCTTCCTTTGTCGGATTCGTGTCGTCCATCCGCAAATTACAAATGCCGTCAAATTCGTGCGCGATGCCAAAGTTGAGGCAAATGGATTTCGCATGGCCGATGTGAAGATAGCCGTTCGGCTCCGGCGGAAAGCGCGTGTGGATTTTTGAATATTTTTTTTCCGCAACGTGTTTGGCGACAATCTCGCGGATGAAATCCGATGGTGCGGATGGCGTCTCTTTGTTTTCCAAAGTCATAAATTCGCGCGGAGATTAGCAGACGAAAACACAATTGTCCAAACGAAGCCATCAGCGGCAATCGTCCCGACCCTGTTGGTTGATGATGCGGTCTTCTGAACGGCATCTTTGAATGCCGGTTTTCGGGTGTCATGGAAGCAAACAACTGCAATTAACCCTCAACTTTTGGCAAGTTGGCAGGAGATTAGCTATTACCGGAATTGATCGGACAATTATAATGAATGTGAATGACGATAAATCTTTTGATAACTCTCGGAGCAAAAGGATGATAGATGCGACTTTGAGGGACTTATTTGACGCATTTAGAGAGTCGGGCAGCTTGTATAGAAATGCCACCAGCCAAAAGGTCAGGCGTTCTGCAAAGAACATTCAGACCTCCATAATACTTTCGCTGACTAAGTTATGTCCGATGGGGTTTCATGCCCAACAATGGTTGGAAGAGGAAATCAAATGGAGTTGATTTGATCATTTCACCGCTTCCCTGAACCCAAAAATGAATATGGAAAGCCCAAAATTATCCAGGGTAAAGGCGCCCGGAAAAGTCGTTTCAACGCACCGTTCATCACCGGAATATGCGAAGATTGTGACGGCGATCAGGAAGGCGCAAGCGGCAAAATTTAACGCCCGAAACTTTTCCTGAACTTCTGCCGCGCATATTTCGAATCGCACTCCGCCAGGTCCAGAGCCCGATTAATTTTTTCCGTATCAAATTCTGTCCGACAATGGGAACACGAATTGTCGCCGAGCCTGAGCCGGCCAACCGTTGCTTCAATCTTGCGGCCGCAATTCGGACACTTCAAACCTGAAATGCTGTCGCTGTCAAACTTGCCGCTCATAATCTCATTTTCTCTTCCTCCGATGGTCCATCCATGAATACTGCTTGAGATTGGGAATTGAGCAATAACATTTATGGATTCTTTTATCCGTGTTGAAATTTAAGTCGCTGCCAATCGTCCCGGGTAAGTGGGAAAACCCGGATAATTCAAAAATTGCATCAAAATTGGTCTTCTTTGTTTTTGAATAGAATGTTGAACGTCGTTAATGAGCCGTAGCAGCGCGTAATGTATTGCTGCATTTCAACCTTTTCGCCATCGCTTAACTTTTCATGCGCGTTGATTTTTTGTTCCAAAACGCGCAATTGATTGCGGACGCCAACGACTTTGTGGAAAAAAACTTCCAGTGGGACTTCTTTTGTCTGCAACGTTGCGTCTGCCGGATGCAGAACGACTTTTCCGCCGTGCCAGCGCGCGCCAAGATTCTCAATGACCGCATCGGGTTTTTCCAAGCCGAGTTTATCAACCGTTCCCTGTATGGTGGATTCAATGAACTGTTTAAGGGGCATTTCTAATCCGCTGACTGACACAGTTGGCTCTGCCGGCGTAACGCCGCTCACTTCCGGTTCAACCGTGTGTGTGCCGTCATCAAAACGGATTTCCGCGGTGTATTCGTTCAGGGCTTTGACCATTCCAATGCCGTATTGCGGATGCCTGATTTTTAAGCCAATAGTCAGCTCTTGAATTTTCATTTTGAGTAAAGCGGATTCCGTTTAGCCAAACTTGGCGGGCATTGCAATCTTTTGTTGCTGATTCAAAATTATTTTTCAATCAAACATCAATAATCACGCGCCTTTCTATCATGTTGAAGGTAGCCGGCGATCTTTTATTGGCGGCATTGGCAACCTGGGCGATCCCGCCCTGAATGACCCACTACCCTTTTTCAGTTGAAATTAGTCTTCAATAAGTAGAAAATAAGGTGCCTCATTGACTTGGTAAAACCTGAATCTTTATGAGAACCAATATGAGAACTTTTGTG
This sequence comes from Verrucomicrobiota bacterium, assembly GCA_050015635.1. Taxonomy (GTDB): domain Bacteria; phylum Verrucomicrobiota; class Verrucomicrobiia; order Limisphaerales; family UBA11358; genus UBA11358. The sequence continues at coordinate 2,048 of JBEKBA010000092.1, read as the reverse complement.
CGCGACGTCCCTGCCGCTTTGGTCATTGCCCTGCTCATGCTGGTATTGGGCAATGGAATGAAGGCATCGGCGCAGTTGGTCACCAACACCAGCGACAGCGGTCCAGGCACCTTGCGGGATGCCATCAATAATGCCACCAACGATGTTGTCATCACCTTTGCCCCGAACCTGTCCGGCGCGACCATCACGCTGACCACCACCACACTGACGATCAACACCAACCTCACCATTAACGCCTCAGCGCTGACCAACAACATTCAAATCAATGGCAATGGCTCCAACCAGGTCTTCAATGTGGCGTCCAACATCACGGTGGTGCTCAACTCACTGACCATTACCAATGGCTACACTGGCGGTTACGGTGGCGGCATTACCAACAACGGCACGCTGACAGTGACCGATTGCACGCTGTCGGGAAATAGGGCGAATAGTTTTTTCAATGAGGGCTTAGGCGGCGCCATTTACAACGCTGGCACTGGCATTCTGGTGGTGAACAATTGCACGCTGTCGGGAAATAGTGCGATCGACGGCGGTGCCATTGCCAACGTCGGAGGCACAGCGACGGTGAACCAAAGCACGCTGTCGGGAAATAGTGCGTCCGACTATGGGGGCGGCATTGTAAACAGCGGCACACTGACAGTGAACAATTGCACACTGTCGGGAAATAGTGCGGGCGGGGCAGGCGGCGGCATTTGCAACTTTGACACACTGACGGTGAACCAAAGCACGCTGACCGGAAATGGTGCGACTGGCGGGGCTGGCGAAGGCGGCGGCATTTTCAACGGTGTCAATTACAAAGCTACCAACGCTGTCACACTGATGGTGAACCAAAGCACGCTGACGGGAAATAGCGCGCCCTCCGGCTTTGGCGGTGGCATTTACAACGGCGGCACGCTAATGACAATTACCAACACCATCGTTGCGGGTAATAGTGGCCTTTCCGGTCAGAGTTCGGATATTGATAATCAAGAGCCTCCTGGTGACACCATAGCCTTCGGCGGTGCGAACATCGTCCCGGTGCTTGAAGGTGGCTTCGTCGACATTATCACCGGTCCCGCTCCCATCACGAACGCTCCAGACCTCGCCCCCATCGGCAACTACGGCGGTCCCACGCAAACCCTGCCGCCGGTGCCCGGCTCGCCCGCCATCGCCGCCGGCAGCGTTGCCGCCAATTCCTTTACCACCGACCAGCGCGGTTATCCGCGTGTATTGAATGGGCAGATTGACATTGGCGCGGTGGAGCTGCCCACCATTCAATATACCGCCAGTCCGACCAACGCTCCGGTTGGTTTACCGGTTCAATTCAACTGCCCGTCTGTTGACAGCGACGGCAGTGTCATCATCCAATGGAACTGGAGTTTTGGCGATAACACCGCCAGCACCGACCAAAACCCATCTCATGCTTATGCCACCGTAGGCAGTTTTTCCCCCGGTCTCGTTGTGACTAACAGTCTTGGATTAGCGGTTCCCGGCTCCGGTCCATCCATCACCGCATCTCCGACTCCAGCCATTACTGACATTACCTTGTCCGGAACCAACCTGGTGATCAACGGCGACAACGGTTTTTCCGGCCTGACGTATTATGTGCTGACAAGCACGAATCTGACCTTGCCTTGGGGCCAATGGACGCCGGTGGCAACAAATATCTGGAGCGCAAACGGCAGTTTCAACCTGACCGTCACCAACATTGTGAACCCCTTGGTCCCGCAACAGTTCTACCTGCTCCAGGTGCCATAAAAGCTTCACCTGATTCTTCACCTGACGGGCAGTAAAGCCGGTCAAGCGCAACACCAGCAAAGTATGGGCGGATGTAAAGCCTGCGATGGATGGATTGCAGTTACAGCACGTCTTCTGTCGCCGAATCACTTATCTTCATTGCCGCGATTATCAATTACCTCAAGGAACAACGGTTGCGTCGACTTCCAAAAGCTTTGATAAGTATGCGCCAGATCAACAGCCGAGTAATTAGTGAAGACGTTCACCGTCCACCACCAGCCCGGCTTGAAACCCGTCCGGCCCTGCCCCCACACCTCAACCCTTCGATAGCC
>JBEKBA010000091.1:0-11272 GCA_050015635.1 Verrucomicrobiota bacterium | reverse complement strand
GTTTGCCCGCCACACTGCGTCATCGGCGTTGAAAATCATCCAGACGTGATGCGTGCGGATCAGATTCGTAATCGCCGTCAGACTTTCTTCATTAAAATCCGGCAATGCGGCTTCCGGCCAGACGAGCAAATCAGTCTGGTTGGTGAGCGCATTTTCTGACAACGCGAGCAATTGCCGGAACCGGTTTGCATTTTCACTTTCATTCCAGATCAAGGTTTGCGGAACTCCCGGCTGGATCAGGGTGACGCGCAAATCCGAAGCCGGCGGAATTTGCGCGCGCATCACGAAAGAGCCAAAGGCAAAAGTAGTGGTGACCACCAGCAACGGCAGAAAAACTTCCGGTTGCCATGCAAAGCGCGAAGTCGGCCTGGAAAAAATGGCGCATATCGCCGAGAAAAATGAAAGCGAAGCCCACACGACCAAAAACGAAACGCCATAAACACCCGTAACGGAGGCGATTTGGATGAGCGGCGTCAGTTGATATTGCGATGTGCCGATGAAATTCCACGGGAATCCGCCGAACAGCCGCGCGCGCAACATTTCGAGCGCGACCCACGTTGCCGCGCCTGCCAGCGACCATAAATTTCTTTGCGCCCAGTTGCCTTTGCCGGTTTTTCCCGCAAGCAGCCAAACCCAAATCGCCGGGTAAAATGCGAGATACACGCCCAGCGCAATCCAGCCCAGCCCCGGGCCGAGCGGCAGTGAATGCCAGCGATAAGGAATCAGCAGCAGCCAGTAAAGCGATGAGAAATAATGCGACAGCCCGGCAACGTAACCGGCGCGAAAGGCATCGCCGGGGTTTTTCCCATGCGCCGCAAATAATATCAGCGCGGGCGCAATCCAGGCGAAACCGGCGATGCCGGTTTTTGGAAACGCCGCGGTCAGTAAAAGTCCAGCGCCAATCGCCACGAGATAACCGCTGCGGATGAAAAGTTCATTCAGGAAACTTTTGAGCGTCGCCAGCGGCGAATAATTTTCCTCGAAGGTCGCGGCGATTTTCGCGCAGCCGGCGGCTTGTTTCAGAATCTCGCGACTGGCATTGACGACAATCGCTTCGCGTGCGCCACGCCACACGGCCAGATCCGCCGCGGAGTTTCCGGCGTAATCAAAGCCGCGTTCACCGAATTTGTCGGTGAGCGTTTTGAGCTTGTTTGCGCCGCGCAGATTCGTTTTGCCGTCACTGGCGACGACTTCGTCGAAGAGCCCGGTGTAATTGGCGACCGGCAGTGCCATTTTAATATCGGATGCGGTGGCGAGAATCAATTTTCGTCCGGAATTCTTTTGCTCGCGCAGAAAATTTAGAAACGCTTCGTTGTAGGGCAGCGTCGCGGGATCAATTTTGATGCGCCGGGCGAGTTGCTGTTTCAGAAACGCCCGTCCGCGCGTCCACCAGAATAACCCGGCGAAAATTGCGATCGGATTTTTCCGCAGGAAACGCGCGAGCGATTCCCAGAGCATGTCGGTTTTGATGAGCGTGCCGTCCAGGTCCACGCAAAGCGGAACCGGATTTTTTTGCGGTGTGTCAGGCGTTGGCGGCATGATTGTGATTAGCCGTTAAGCGCCCGCTGCAGCAAGGCATTTTCGCGTTCACCGTAATTCAGTTTCAATGCCTCGGCGCGCGCGACCCCGGTCATTTTCTGCCAGGATTTTTGCAGGGCGTTAATCGTTTTGTCTTCGGCGGTTTTGGCGGCCAACTCCGCGAATTGAAATTCAAGAAACACGAGGCAAAGCGCGTCTTCGAGCACGCGGACTTCGGGGTCGTCGGGGAAATTATTCTTGAGATTCAGTCCTTGCACGCGGCGGATGACGTTTTCATCGTAACCGGCTTCCTTCAAAATCCCGCCCGCTTTTTGCGCGTGAAATTTTTTCAAGTCTGCGCGCCATTTCAAATACCCGGCGCGGGTCATTGGATAAGACTTGCGCGGAATTTCCCAGCGGCAGATGTGCTGGCAACGCGCGGCCAGCCGCAATTCTTCACCGGCGTTCGGGTAAAGCCGCAAAACCCAATCCGTCAGCCGTTGCGCATAAAGCAGTTCGCGCGGCTGGAAATTTTCAAGATTCGGGTCGCGGGAATTTTCCTCGTCGAAACGGTGGAGCGCGATTTCAAATTTTTTTGCGTCCTGCGGTTGAAAATGTTCAGGCACGCTTGAAGTTTTGCAAAAGACTGCGCAAGCGCAAGGCGGTTTGCAAATTTAAGCTGGCAAATTTTTGTTGGAATTGTAGGGTCATTTGCATGAAAACCACATTATCCATTCGCGCGATTTTCTTTTATTTAACTTCATGGGCCGTTGCGTTTTTGTTGATGGCAAGCAGCGGTATCTCCATTCTCGCCCAGAACACAGATGCGCCTGCTGTCGCAACGGACGTTTCGCAGTATCCGGCAAACGCCGCGCTTTTGCCGGGCAAAGGTCCGGCGCAAGATTGGGCCGGATTTCCAAAGATCTGGGCGCAACGCCACGCTCAATGGATGAAAACCGCGGAACAGGACCGGGGCGCGGTGGTTTTTCTTGGTGATTCCATCACGCAAGGCTGGAATTCACTGGCGCAGGATTTTCCCGATTTGAAAGTAGCCAACCGCGGCATTGGCGGCGACACGACCCGTGGCGTGCTGTATCGTTTGCAAGCCGATGTGCTGGACTTGAAACCCGCGGCGATAGTATTGCTCATCGGCACAAACGACATCGGCCTGGGCGCAAAACCTGAAGACATAGCGGACAACATCAAACTCCTGCTGGCCGCCATGAAAAAATCCAACCCGAATATGCCGGTCATTGTCTGCAAGGTGATGCCCAGCAGTGAAAAACAACACCGCCCCGCCGATAAAATCGAAAAGCTTAACGCGCTTGTGGATGATATTGTCAAGAGCGACCTGCAATTCATCCGCTGCGATACCTGGAGCATTTTCGCGGACAAAAATGGCGACAGCCCAAAGGACGAATTCCCTGACCTGTTGCACCCGAATGCCATTGGCTACGCAAAGTGGACGGCTGCGCTAAAACCAATCTTTTCCGGGCTTAATCTTGCGGCCGCAAAATCCTGATTATATTAACAGACCGGGCCGGAAATAACGCCGTGGCAAATTATGCAGCAGGCCGTGAATGCTTTCGCCCGCGCAGGGCAATAAACACCACCCGCAAACGAGAACCGGATTTGAAAACGGTCAAATCGCTTGCAATGAGCGAGGGATCAAGTTTGGCATGTCAGTTGCATGAGAAGTTCATACGGTCTTGAATTTTATTTAGTCTGCCTGTTACCTACAAGCGGCTTCATTCTTCCAGTCCCGGTCGGCGGATCAACCTCCCAGCCGGGACTTTGCAGTTTTTGGATTTGCTAAATAAAGCAGGACTTTCCGCCTCGCAATTCCGGACTGATTCCGGATAGAATTAAATCCATGAAATCCATTTCGCGCAAATTTCTTTGGCCCGGCCTGCTGGCGGGATTGTTTTGTGCCGTCAATCCTGCCGGTGCGGCGGCGACGCGTGTCGCCTGCGTCGGCGACAGCATCACGGCGGGCTCTGGCATCACCGACCCCGCCCATAATGGCTATCCGGCACAGCTCGGGGCGATGCTGGGAACAAATTGGGAAGTATGCAATTTCGGTGTCAGCGCCACCACGTTGCTCCGGCGGGCCGACCGTCCTTACATCAAGACGCCGGCGTTCACGAACGCGCTGGAGTTCAAGGCCGACATGGTTGTCATCGACCTTGGTGCAAACGACAGCAAGCATCCCAACGACGGCAGCCTGGAGGACGACAAGGCCGTGAACAACTGGCAATTCAAGCCGGATTTCGTTGCCGATTACGAGGCGTTGATCGCTTCGTTCCGTCAGGCGAACCCGCAGGTAAAAGTTTACGTCTGCTTCCCGACGCCCGACTATCCCGGACGCTGGGGCATCAACGACCGGACTATTCGCGTGGAAATGATTCCACTGATCCGGCAGGTGGCGGAGGATTCGAACGCAAGTATCATTGACCTTTACGCCGCGTTAAGTGGCAGGAAAGAATTGTTTCCCGATACCGTACATCCCGATGTTGCCGGGGCGAAATTGATTGCCACCGCCGTTTATCAGGCATTGACCGGTCGCGAACCGCTTTCCAATGTGGCTACGGCAAGCCCGTCGCCACTCACGTCGAAATGAATCAGGTTGCCCACGTGCCGGCAAGCCCCGGTGATTCGTGTTGGAAAACGCGAGCTGAAGGTCTTGGTGAGGGGGAAGGGTATGGACTTGCAATTTGAGTGGACAACGCATAAAATAGCTTCCGTCAGAAGCCAACACCGTCCAAGCGAGGCAGACTGAATCCTGAACCTTTTATGAGAACCAAACTCCGTTGCTTTATCATCCTGATGCTGTTGGCGCTGCCTGCTGCTGTGCTGGCCCAACAAGTATTCCAATACGACACCAGCGACGGCTATTACGATTACACAACCAACAACGGCACGATTACCATCGAGGACTACGAAGGTTCCGACACTACATTGACCATCCCCAACTCAATCCTTGTCGGCGCCGTGAACCTCCCGGTCACCAGCATTGGGAACGATGCATTCTATCAAGCCTTCAGTTTGACCAGCGTGACGATAGGCACCAACGTCACCACCATCGGGACCAATGCGTTCTTTTACTGCCCCAGCCTGGCGAATGTCATGATTCCCGGCAGCGTCACGAACATCGGAGAGGGGCCGTTCGTTGACTGCCAAAGCCTGACAGTGATATCGTTGAGTGCATCCAATTTGTATTATAGCGTTACAAATGAACTGTTATTTAACAAGACTCGAACCTCGCTCATTCAATATCCGGGCGGCTTGGGCGGAAGTTACACCATTCCCGCCAATGTCACCAACGTCGGTGAGGCGTTCATTGGCAATACTTTGACCGCGATATCGGTGAATTCAACAAATTTGTATTATGGCAGCACGAATGGAGTGTTGTTCGACAAGACCCTGACTTTGCTCATAGAATATCCGGGCGGCGCAGGCGGAAGTTACACGGTCCCCCGCATCGTCACCACCATCGAGCCCGCGGCGTTCGAATACTCCATTGGTGTGGCCGGTGTCACGATCGGCACCAACGTCACCAGCATCGGAGGGAATGCATTCTATGATTGCACCAACCTGACGGCAATATCGGTGAATTCAACAAATTTGTATTATAGCAGTTCGAATGGAGTGTTGTTCGACAAGACCCAAAGCACGCTCATTCAATATCCGGGGGCCCTGGGTGGAAGTTACACCATCCCCGGCACCGTCACCAATATCGAAAGCGGCGCGTTTGGCGACGCCTTCAACCTGACCAGCGTCGTGATTCCCAACAGTGTCACCAGCATTGGTGTAGAGACGTTCTATAGCTGCGAAAGCTTGACCAGCGTGACCATGGGCGACGGTGTCGCCAGCATCGGGGAAGAGGCGTTCAATGAATGCACCAGCCTGACCGGCATCACGATTCCAAGCAGTGTCACCAACATCGGAGAATATGCGTTCTATTACTGCCCCGACCTGACCAGCGTCACGATTGGCAGCGGTGTCACCGGCATCGGGGAGGAGGCATTCGCTGACTGTGAAAGCCTGGCGAATGCCTGTTTTGAAGGGAACGAACCGTCTGATGGCGGCAGTATATTTGCCTACGACGATGCTTTATCTACCATTTACTATATCTATGGAACCGCAGGCTGGGGAGTTACCTATGATGGCATTTCAACCGCCACCTGCACCGAATGTGGTGAAAGTGTGCCGCAACTGGCCATTATCCCTTCCGGAGCGAATGTTATTTTGACGTGGTCGGCCAATTTCACCGGGTTCACATTACAATCCACCACGAACCTCGATTCCCCGGCGGACTGGACAACCGTTTCGCCGGCGCCGGTTATCATCAATGGAAATAACACCGTGACGAATTCCATCTCCCGCACAGGGACATTTTACCGGTTGCTAAACCCGTAAGATCGGCCCGCTTTATTGAAACTTGCTGTTTGCCAATCAAATTTCTAAAATGCGTGTCCAGTTGCTTCGGTAGCTCAATTGGTAGAGCAGTTGGCTCTTAACCTTGCTCAATGTTTTCAAGGGTTTTATCACCATTTGCTTTTTCGCGATTTCATCGCACAAACTACTTTGGCAAGCCTGCGCTCCGTGTTATCTCGTGATACCTTAAACCGGAGGAAAGCCCACTTTATGCGACTATCGTTCGCAAGCTTCTCGTGGCATTTTATGACATTATCTGGAAACGGCGTCAATTCATAATCAACAATAATCAACTGATTGGCTCAAAAGTGACTTTACACAACCCCAACAAAATCTGACATGGGCCAACAAAAAAATACCATTTCTTTAATTTCACATGTTCGTAAGGTGATTTGCCGGACCCGCCTTCTTGCTTTTGTCGTGCTGTCCATTGTCCCGACTCATTCTGCACAGGGGTCCAGCGGGGCGACTGTGCCTTGGACGACTTACGAAGCGGAAAATATGACTATCAGCGGCGGCACGATTTTAGGCCCGCAGTATGGCCCCAATGTTGTCGCTTCGGAAGCGTCGGGGCGGGAATGCGTTCAACTTAACGGCACGGGCCAATATGTTGAATTAACCGCGCAGGCCGCCGCCAATTCCATCGTGGTGCGGTATTGTGTGCCGGACACGGCGAATGGGAGCGGAACCAACTATACCATCAGTCTCTACACGAACGGGGTTTTTGTTCAAAAACTTCCGGTGACATCCGAATATTCATGGCGGTATGGCGCTTACCCCTTCTCCAACACTCCCAGCCAGGGCAGCCCACGAAACTTCTTCGATGAGGTCCGCCTGAACGGGTTGAACATCAATGCGGGTGATACGGTGAGCATCGAAGAAGGCCCCAACGACACCGCTGCTTACTATATCATTGATCTCGTTGACCTTGAAAATGTCGCCGCCCCTCTCACCGCGCCGACAAATTCACTGTCCATCACCAGTTATGGCGCGGACACGAACGGGGTCATTGACTCCACCGCTGCGCTCCAGAATTGCATCAATGCTGCGGCGTCGGAGGGGATGACCGTCTGGATGCCGGTCGGAACCTACCTCATAAGCGGGACCATCAACCTTCCTTCCAATACGACGGTCCAGGGCGCCGGCATGTGGTACACCACCCTTCTCGGCAATGCGTCCCTGTATAACACAAGTCCATCCTATCGGATCACTTTAAATGGAGAGGGAAATAACATCAACTTGTCTGATTTTGCCATTACAGGTTTCCTGAACTACCGGAATGACAGCGAGCCCAATGACGGTCTGGGAGGTTCCTATGGCACCGGGTCAACCATCTCGCGGGTCTGGGTGGAGCATACCAAAACCGGCGCCTGGATCATCAATTCGAGTGGCCTGGTCATTAATAGTTGCCGGTTCCGCGACACCGAAGCGGATGGCTGCAATCTCGCTGTGGGGATGCAAGGCACCATCGTTACCAATTGTACCACCCGGGGCACGGGGGACGATTGTTTTCCCATCTGGCCGGCTACCTACACCACGCAGAATTATACCCCCGGTTTTAATGTGATCACACATTGCACCGGCCAGTTGCCATTTCTGGCCAATGGGGGCGCGATTTACGGCGGCGTGAGCAATACGATCGAGGACTGCGTGTTCCAGGATATAACCTATGGTTGCGGCATCCTGATCAGCACAACTTTTCCCGTGGGAGGGAATACTTTCAGCGGCACCACGGTTGCCCAGAGATGTAACCTGATTCGATGCGGCGGCTACGATCCCGGATACCAATGGCGCGCCGCCCTGCAACTCTGCCTGGACACATACAGTGGCGGCATCTCGGGCTTAAATCTCAACAATCTGAACATAAGCAACAGCATTTCCGACGGCATGAGCATCATCGGCGGCACGGGCACGCTCACCAACGCGATTGCGTCCTACGTGAACATTCCCAATTACGGCATCGGCGTCAGCGGACGGAATGGTTTGTGGGCGCGCAGTGATGCCGTTGGGAGTCTGACCGTGAGCAATTCAACGATAGTTGAATACGAAGACGCTTCGCCCGACTTCTTCTTCAATTTCGTGACAAATTTGAATTTGAGTGTGACCGTACAATCGAATCCGTCGGGACTTTCATTCGCAGTGGACGGCACGAACTACACCGGTGGGCAAACATTCAGCTGGACACCGGGTTCGAATCATACGATCGCCACCACCTCGCCGCAGAGCGGAGGCACGGGGGTTCAGTATTTGTGGGGTTCATGGAGTGATGGCGGGGCGATCTCGCATACTGTCAGTCCGACCGTCAATACGAACTACACGGCCAACTTCTCGACGCAGTATTACCTGACAATGAGCGCGGGTGCGGGCGGGAGCGTAAATCCGGACAGCGGCTGGAATAACAGCGCGGCAGTGGCGGACATCAGCGCCACGGCATCGAACGGTTACAGTTTCGTCAGTTGGACCGGCAGCGGGAGCGGGTCGTATTCGGGAACCAACAGTGCGGCTTCAGTCACGATGAACGGACCGATTACCCAGACCGCCAGCTTCACCATGCAGGTGCAAGTGGAGGCGATCCAATTTGTGCAGCAGCCGGGCAATGTGCTCCAGGGCGCAACCATCGTTCCGGAAGTGCAGGTGCAAGCCATCGGCACCAACGGCCAGGCAATTTCCAACGCGGTGATTACCCTCTCGCTCGGCAGCGGCACGGGAACCTTGTCCGGCACACTGCAACGCACTACCGACACCAATGGCATCGCCCATTTCAATGATTTGAGCTTGAACCAGGCCGGTCCAAAGACTCTGACGGTTACCGCCCTGACCGGTAACGCCCCGCCGACTAACAGTAGTTCCTTCATGGTTATCGGTTCGGTGGCGGCGCTGACCTTTACGACCCAGCCAGGTTCGGCGGTTGCGGGTGTTCCCTTCGGCCAGCAACCGGTCCTCAATGTGGTGGATGCATTTGGGAATCCAACCACTACGGGCTTGCCGGCCAGCCTAATCGTCTATATCGCATTGACCAACGGCAACGGCACGTTACTGGGCACAACCACTTACAACATCGGCACCAGCGACAGCAACGGAGTAGTGACCTGCAGCGGCCTGGCGATTGACACCGCTGGCAGCGGCGATCAGCTCGTCGCTTCGACGTCGATGCCAACGGGCACCCCTGTATCCGGCGCGGTACTCTGGCTGGATGCCAACGATCCGAGCACCTTGACGACCAACGTTACGAGAGTTCAGGCTTGGAAGAATAAAGGTAGTGGCACGGGGGCATCGGGTACGAACCTCTGGTTCACCCAGAACACGACCACGCTCCAACCGTGGCTGACCAACCAAATGAATGGCATGCCGGTGTTGACATTCAACAAGAATGGAAGCGGTTACGGCGCGGGCTGCACTTACCTGGGGAACATCGGTCTTTACTCTTACACCAATAGCGGCAGTCAGATGACGTATTTTGTTGTGGCGCGCCAATCGGAAAACAACACCATCGGCTGGCAAGCCCCGGTCAGTTTCAGCACGACGGGACAGGTTGACGGGCAAGGGACATCCGGCGTGGTGGTTCTGACCGACGGCAGTCAAAGTGCGCCTTACCCGCTGGGCATTCAACGCAATCACCCCGCCACCCCAATGCAGGCGGATGTGGCAGATCCGCCCGTGAACACAGCGTTCGAGCTGACCTTTGAGGACAATGCCGGCGCCGCCAGCCTGTATTTGAACGTATCCGGCGGCCTGTCCAGCAGCAACAGCGCGAATATCGTCAACGGGATCAGCCCCTACAAATACGGCATCACGGACGTGACCATAGGCGGACGGTTGGAGCCGGACCCGACGACGGTGGACAATGGGTGGGACGGGGATGTGGCCGAGGTTTTGGTTTATAACACGGCACTTGATGTTACCGACCGGACTTCCGTGGAAAATTATCTGACGAACAAATGGTTTACGCCCAATAGCGGCTTGTCCATTGGCAACGCCGTAAGCGCGCCATTCGCGGTCTCCCCAGGAGGAAGCGCCCCGCAACAAAACATTCTTAGCATCTTAATAAACGGCGACGGTTCGGTGACGCTGACCTACGCCACGACTCCGGGATTCTCATACCACATCGAAACAACGACCAATCTTTTTCCCGCTTCGTGGACCACATTGGCTGGAAGTGCAACCAACGCAAATGTAGCTACAGTGATCTTTACTGATCCCAATCCCGTCGGCAGCGGTCAACGCTATTATCGCACCGTTTCGCCCTAGCACCCTGTCAGATTTGACGTAAAGCACGGATGGTGTGGTGGGAATGACGGCGGGAGTCCATCCGGCAATAGCGACGCATACGCCGCCGTCTGGCCGAAACCAGGATTTTTCAACACGACCTGGTTTTATTGATACTTGCTGTTTGTAATCAATTTTCTAAAATGCGTGTCCAGTTTGCCTCGGTAGCTCAATTGGTAGAGCAGTTGACTCTTAATCAATTGGTTTGGGGTTCGAGTCCCCACCGGGGCACCACTTTTACAAGGGTTTTGTATTACCGCGAAGATTTTGTCGGGCGACAAAAGAACGTGCGCCGTGAAACCAACGTACCTCAATCAGTGATTGTGTCCGCAACCGCAGCCGTGCCCACACGACCCTTCTTCCAAATCCGCTTCAGCAGGCACGCGGCCAAGCTCAAGTGTTTTGGAAACATATTTTTGAATCGAATGCTGCAAATCGTGAAGCTCTTCCTGCGCGTCGAGAAAACCGCGGGCGACGGGATTATTCAACAGCGCGTCGCGGTGCTTCTCAAAGTCGGCTATTTCCAAACCGTCCAGTTGTTGTGCGCGTGATTGTTTTTCCTGAAGCGCCTGGCCTTTGCTCGTCACGGTATCGTATTGGCCCCGCGCACTGACGTCAGCCAAAAAGGTGTCAATGCGCCGGCGGATGGATGACATTTCAGGCTGCTCAACAATTGCCTGACAAAGTTCCCTGGTTTTTTTGCCAATAACGCCCTCTTCAATTTTCATATTAAATTAAATAACTCGTGGATTTAATAAGTCAAACCGAAACCGGATTTGAAAAGCGGTTTGCCCTTCATATTGTTCGCCGCGAATTGATCACTGTTGCGCGGCCATTCGCGGGGCAGTTTGCCGGTGGGGCTCACATCGCCAAACAACACGTCGGCCACTCCCTGACCTTCAGTGCCCGGCAACCAGGCCGCGATGAAAGCGTCGCTGGCATCCAGCGCCGAACCCAGTATCAACGGACGACCCGAAAGCAGCAGCGTCACGACGGGCGACCCGGAGGCTTTGGCCCTGGCCACCAGTGCCGCCGCTTCCGGCGCAAGGTC
>JBEKBA010000090.1:0-11312 GCA_050015635.1 Verrucomicrobiota bacterium | reverse complement strand
ATTCCATAATTGGAGTTTTGACCTTGCAGATGATTACCAAACTTCGGAATGATGACAAAGCAAAAGAGGCTTGCGTCAATTTTGTCGGGTTAAAATGGCTTGCCAAGCGCCCGCAGCTTCTCCGCACTCACGAGAATTGCGACATCATTGGTCGTGCAGTTCAGGAGCTTCGCAACTTGCCCCGCCAAAAGCCACGCCGGAATATCCTTCGCCGCCCAGGTCGCCAATACTGCTGGTGTCACTTGAGCAAAAATAGCTTCATCTTGCTTCCCGGCGCATAGAAATTTTTACAATCTGAGGACAATATCGTAAAATTGGCATTACAAAACAGCAGCAAATTTTCATGACGCAACTTCCAAAACTTGATCCACTGGAAAAGCATTTTTCTATTTCAAGCCCGATTGATGGTTTGAAATTGTTTTTGCGTTACCTCCCGGACACGAATTGCGTCATCGCCAGGTTCGCGTCATCCGCGACTACGGAATGCCGGATCGCCGGGAAGCACCGCAATTTTATCCGCCGCTTGAAGGAAGCGGATGTCCCCATGGCAAAAAACCCTGAAGCAACAATCCGTCGCAATCTCAAAGAATTGACAAACGGGCCCGTTGCGCATTGCAATAAGGCGATTCGGTCAAAACAATGAATACAGCAATTATGAGCCGAAAGAAACCGACCATCGAAGCCGAGCTGGAAACACTTCAGCGCGAATCATTCTGCTACTTTTTGCATGAGACGAATCCTGCCAACGGGCTAGTGAAGGACAAGACCGCGCCAGATTGGCCGGCCAGCATTGCGGCCACCGGCTTCGCCCTGGCGGCATACCCAGTGGGGATAGAGCGCGGATTCATCTCGCGTGCCGCTGCGGTGGAGCGGACGCTGGCGACGCTGCGTTTTTTCTGGAACAGTCCGCATGGCCCGGAACCTGATGCCACCGGCTATCAGGGCTTTTATTATCATTTTCTCGACATGCGGACCGGGCGGCGCAACCAGCAATGCGAGCTGTCAACGGTAGATAGCGCCTTTCTGCTGGCCGGTATGTTGACGGCGCGAGGTTATTTCGACGCCGATACGGATGACGAGCAAGAGATCCGCACCCTCGCCGACGCTCTCTATCGCCGCGCCAATTGGCACTGGGCCCAAAACCAGGGTGCAACCTTGACGCACGGTTGGAAGCCTGAAAGCGGCTTCCTCCCGTTTCGTTGGCAGGGTTACGATGAAGCGCTCCTGCTCTACATGCTCGCGCTCGGCTCCCCCACATATCCGCTGTCTGACGGCAGCTATGCCGCGTGGGGTTCGACTTATCAATGGCAACACAGTTACGGATATGACTATCTTTACGCGGGATCGCTCTTCACGCACCAACTATCGCACATTTGGATTGATTTTCGCGGCATCCAAGACGTGTTCATGCGCGACAAAGGCATGGATTATTTTGAGAACAGCCGCCGCGCCACTTATGTGCAGCAACAATACGCGATCCACAATCCGCTCAAGTTCAAGGGCTACGGCGAGTTTTGTTGGGGAATCACTGCGAGCGAGGGTCCCGGGCCTGACACCATCAAGGTCGACGGCAGAGAGCGGCAGTTCTTTGGTTATCTGGCGCGCGAAGTGCCGAACGGGCCCGATGATGGCACCATTGCGCCTTGGGCAGTTGTGGCGTCGTTGCCGTTTGCGCCCGAAATCGTGCTGCCGACCCTGGACTATTTCATTTATAACGTCGAATTAAAGAACGAGGATCACTGTGGCTTTAAGGCCACGTTTAACGAAACCCACCCGGACAGATCCAACAATCGCTTTGGCTGGGTATCGCCGTGGCAATTCGGGCTGAATCAAGGTCCGATCACGCTGATGGTCGAGAACTATCGGAGTGATTTGTTATGGCGGTTGATGCGAAACTGCCCATACCTTGTCAGCGGATTGCGGCGGGCCGGTTTCACGGGAGGATGGCTATGAAGGCCGCAAGAGACACGTGAATATATATCAGGTGCGTGGGCGCGTTTTCGGAGAACGAGCTGCACTTGATCCTGCGCGCGCGGGCATCGGGAATCTGGTGTTCTTCGGCATCACGACGAGCGGCATCGTGCTCTCCACGTTGCGGCGCGCGTTTGATCTGGATTACCGCTGCGTGGTTGCTCAAGGACGCGTGCATTGAACCGGCCCGGCGGTTACGTTAATTTCAGCGCATGGCAAAAAAATTGGGGTCGGCAAAGGTCAGCACACCGGCTGATGCCACCATCGCTGCGGTGCCTTCGGCGATTTCCATCGCAGCAGTGAAACGTTTTTTGCCGTGGCTGGTGGCGGTGGCGTTCTTCATGCAGGCGCTGGACACGACGATCCTGAACACGGCGGTTCCCGCCATCGCGAAGGCGCTTGGCATCGCGCCCTTGAGCATGAAGGCGGTGCTGTCGAGCTACACGTTGAGCCTGGCGGTGTTCATTCCCATCAGCGGGTGGATGGCGGATCGTTTTGGCACGCGCCGTGTATTTGCGTGGGCGATTGGGACGTTCACTTTAGGCTCATTGCTGTGCGGCATCTCGAACAGCATTCATCTGCTCGTCGCCTGCCGTGTGCTGCAAGGTTTCGGCGGGGCGATGATGGTGCCGGTCGGGCGGTTGACGCTGGTGCGGACGTTTCCAAAATCGGAACTGATCCGCGCGATGAGCTTCGTGGCGATTCCGGGTTTGATTGGCCCGATGCTCGGCCCGGTCGCGGGCGGATTTATCGTCGGCTATTTTCACTGGCGACTGATTTTTTTCATCAACCTGCCGGTTGGTCTGCTCGGACTTTATCTGGTCTATCGCCATCTGCCGGATTACCGGCAATCAAATCCGCCGCCGCTCGACCTCGTGGGATTGATTTTGTTCGGCCTCGGCATCGGGTTGCTGGCGTATGTGCTGGAAGTTTTTGGCGAACACACCTTGGGCGATGGCACGCTGCTGGCGTTGCTGGCCGTGTCCGCGATTTGTCTCGTCGCTTATGGAATGCGGGCGGGGCACATCAAGTTTCCTTTGCTGCGGCTGACGCTGTTTGGCATCCGCACTTTTCGCGCGTCGGTGAGCGGCAGTTTTTTCACGCGGCTTGGGATCGGTGGAATTCCGTTTCTGTTTCCGCTGCTGTATCAGGTGGGTCTTGGATTCACGCCGATTCAATCCGGCCTGCTCATCATGCCGCAGGCCGCCGCCGCGTTGAGTCTGAAAATCGTGCTGCGAAACATTTTACAGCGATTCGGCTATCGCCGCGTCTTGATTTTCAACACCGTGATGCTGGGCGTGATGACCCTTTCCTTCGCGACCATCGGCGCGGGCACGCCAGTCTGGCTCATCGTGGTGCAGGTATTCATTTTTGGAATGTTCACCTCGCTGCAATACACGAGCATGAACACGCTGGTCTATGCGAACGTGACGGAAGAAGAGACCAGCGGTGCGAGCGCCATCACGAGCACGGTGCAGCAGATGTCCATCAGCTTCGGCATCGCAATCGGGTCGTTGCTCACGGCGCTGTTCGTGCCCGACCGTTTTCATACGAGTGCGCCGCAGATGATTCACGGCATTCATCTGACGTTCTTGATCCTTGGCGGATGGACCATTGTCTCATCTTATATTTTTCTCGATCTGAAAAAGAATGACGGCAACACCTTGAGCCTGCACAAGGCGCTGCAACATGCCGGGACGTGATGATTCCATTTGAGCCAGCTTCGCTCGCGCTGGAAATTGCCGTTGATTTTTCTTTTTCAGAATGCAAAAACCTCCACTCGCTTTCCGTTTCAAGATTCAGGCAGGCAGGGTTATGCCCAACACACGAACCGATTCTTGTCCTTTCACTTCGTTCGCATCACCCTACCAGATCCGGTGAGAGCCGTCACCTGCAACGTTGATGCGAATCCGCGCAGTCTGTAATCTTTTCCACGTGAAAGCGCTGGTCCTCAAAGATTATCACCGTTTCGCCGGCGAAGATTTTCCCAAGCCGGCGGTGCAGCCGGATGAAGTCCTCGTACGCGTGCGCGCGTGCGGCATTTGCGGCAGCGATGTGCATGGCATGTCATGTATTCGATGTTGTCATTGGCTCCGTGTTCATTTATTCTGTCCGGCCTGTTATTTTAAGAGAACACATTTTTTATCGAGCTTATGGCAAAAACTGAAATCATTCTTACGCACAACATCGTCGGTCTCGGCGGTGAATCCGACCAGGTGAAAGTCGCCGCCGGTTACGCGCGCAACTTTTTGTTTCCGCAGGGTTTTGCGATTCCGCTGACGGGGGCGAACAAGCGCCGCATCGAGGCGCTCAAGCAGCGCCGCGCCGACCGCGAGGCGCACGAGTTCAACACCATGAGCGAACTCGCCAAAGGCGTTGCGAAACTGATTTGTGTGGTCAAGGTCAAGGCGGGCGACGACGGCAAGATGTTCGGCTCGGTGACGGCAGGCATGATTGCGGACGAATTGAAACATCAGTTCGACATCGCGCTCGACAAAAAGAAAATCCATCTGGAACACACGATCCGCGCGCTGGGCGAATACGAAGTGGCGTTGCATTTGCACGCGGAAGTCAAAGGCACGCTGAAGGTCCGCGTTGAAAGCCTCACCCCGATGGCAGCGCCCGCGCCGGAAGCCGCGCCCGTCGAATTCAAAACTGAAAAGCGCGGCAGGCGTCCGGAGCGCGCTGAAAAAACCGAAGCTGCCGAAGCCAAACCCAAGGCAGCCAAAGCGGTGGACAAAGCCGAGCGACCCGTGAAAGCCCCGAAAGTCGAAAAGAAAGCCAAGTAAGTCCGGCCGGGAATTTTTTTTAAGAAAGCCACGGAATTTTCCGTGGTTTTTTTTTGTCGCACCCAACGCGACCAAAGCGGCGTTGCCATTCTCCGAAACACTGCGCGATTTCTCCGAACAGAAACCCCGCTTGCGTCACAAAGGGCTGGCGCACATTCCTGCAATTTGCGTGGCTAGAACCCTTCACATTTCAAAAGCTTTCGGCTTTCGGCTCTCATACAATCTAGCTGCATACATTCACGGAATTTTAACGGGAATACCCATAATAGAATTATTGGATGCTCAACTGAGCCATTATGGATTCATTGAATTTGATGCCGGACAACTTCTCCAAATTTATCAAAAAATTGAACAACATCTCGAAAAAACCTCTTCGCATCCAGTTACCTTATTCTCTCTCCGTCCTACGCAGACTAGTCTTGAAATGTGCTTGAACGAAGTCAAACCATCAGACTTCCAGGTACACCGGGGCGATGGCGAACTTTTTGAGGCGATGCGAGAGGCGAGCCGAATTGATTTTTAATCTGTGACCATTAGGGCGGACACCAAAGGAGTTAAACCGGGTATATTTAGGGTGCAATAGCGGGGTAAATTAAGAGTGCTGCGTTAGCGCCTCTTGAATCGTTTTTACCGGCAGGAACAATTCCAGTTCGTTCGACGGCAGGGAAACAAACCCGAATTGCTCATAGTAGCGTTTGGCATCTTGATCTTTCGCATCCACGAAAAGACCAATCCCGCCCGCCGTGTTGAAAATTTCAATGAATTTTCCCATTGCCGCAACCAGCAGGGTTTTCCCGATGCCCTGCCGTTGATATGCTTTGGCGACGGCCAACCGGCCAAGCCTGATGCCGGACACGTCACGCGGCAGTTTCTTTGCCTCATCCGCTGAAAGCGACTCCAATTTTATCCGGCAGAGATTGAGGGAGAAAAAGCCCACGATAGGCTTTGGCGCGGACGCACCTTCATCCACCAGAACAAATGTTCGTGAAATTCCCCGTTCCGCGTGCTGCCGCGCAGTTTGCTTGAGAAACAGATTCAGCGGTTCACTCCCGCAGTCGAATCCGTCCCGGTCGTGGGACTTTGCCAGCAGTTCAATCTTACGCACGCACCGTGTCTTTGAACGCTTTTACCGCGTCCTTGAGACGTTTGTTGGGTTTGGGCGGATTGTCGAACAGGGAAAGAACCCTGCGGGCGTCTTTCTGCGAAAGCCGGATGACCGACTCACGCTCAATTACTCGTTGCGCTTCCTGATACGCCGTTTGCATGACGAACTGGTTGACGGTCGAACCCAAAAGCTCCGCCGCCTGTTCCAGTGTCACGCGCACCTTGTCCGAAACGCGAGCCGTAATTCTCTTGCGAGGTTCTTCGATTGTATGTTCCATGCCAACATGGTGCCACTTTGTCACCGGCTTGTCAACCTTGTTTCGGCGCGGCTTTCTGGCCGGAATTTTTCGTTTCTCCGGCTCACCTTATCTGTTGGCCGCCATGAATCCTCATTAGCCTGGCGAGGCTTGCGCACTGTCGCGGCTGTCTTTAAGTTTCCACAATGGAAGCCTCACAACCATTGCCCAGGTTCGCGCCGCAGGGCTGGCCGGGATTATTGCTGGTGGCAGTATGCTGGCCGCTGAACTGGGCGCTGCCCGGCACGCGGACGGCGTACCTGTTCTTTCCGCTCTGGCTGGGCTACATCCTCGTCGTGGACGCCCTCGTCTGCCGACGCGCCGGTGCGTCATTATGGACGCGCTCGCGCCGGGGGTTTGTCCTGCTCTTCGTCCTGTCCGCGCCGGCGTGGTGGCTGTTTGAAATCATCAACGCCCGGACGGGCAACTGGGAATATCTCGGCGCCGCCGCGTTTACGCCGCTCGAATACCACGCGCTCTGCACCCTGTCGTTCTCCACCGTCATGCCGGCGGTGTTTGAAACGGCGGAGTTGGCGCGGACATTTCGTTGGGTCAAATCACTCCGCCCCTGCGCCCGGATTCCCGACACGCCGCGGGTGAATCGGCGGCTGCTGGCCGCCGGGCTGGTCATGCTGGCGGCGACGTTGCTCTGGCCGAAATTTTTCTATCCCTTCGTCTGGATTTCGCTGGTGCTGATTCTCGAGCCGGTGAATTGTTGGCTGGGCCGGCCGCATTTTTTGGAACGGCTGCGGCACGGCGACTGGCGTCCGGTCATTTCGCTGTCGCTCGGCGCGCTGATTTGCGGGTTTTTCTGGGAGATGTGGAATGACCGCTCCTGGCCGCAATGGATTTACCACACGCCGGGCGCGGGATTTCTGCACGTCTTCAAAATGCCGTTGCCGGGCTATGGCGGTTACATTCCGTTTGGGTTGGAGCTGTTCGCCCTGAAAAATTTTCTCTGGCCGCGCAGCCCGAAGCTGAAACTTTAGAGCGTCGCCTTCGCCGGCGGCGAAAGAATGCGCGGCGTAATGGTTTGAACACCGCAGAATAAGTGGATGCGGTCGTCGTGGTTCGTTAAGATTTGCTTGCATAAAAATCCGATTTGTCGGATAATCTGGATTGAAGTGAAAACTCGGCAAGCTGTGAAGATTGCCTGTCTATTGTGTGCGGCGATGCTTCCTGCCGTAGCTCAAGCTCAATTCACTTACACGACAAATGCGGACGGCCTAACCCTTACCATTACGGGAGATACGAATATCCCAGCCAATGGTGCAGTTAATATCCCGAGCACGATCAATGGGCTACCCGTTACAAGCATCGGAAGTTTTGCTTTCTCTAACAATCAAATCGTAAACAGCGTCACAATTTCCAATGGCGTCACAAGTATTGGGGTTGGGGCGTTTGGGTTTTGCCCGAATCTGAACAGCGTTGCTGTCTTAAACAACTCTATCAGCATTGGAGACAGTGCATTCGCTGCTTGTGGTGCCCTTAATACAGTCTGGTTGCCTAATAATGTGAGTTTTGGATATGGAGTGTTTGGGGACAGTCCCAGTTTGACCGCAGTTTATTTTTCAGGTGACGCCCCTAGCGTCGTCGGTGCGGATCTGTTCAAGTATGATAATAATGTAACCGTGTTTTACGGACCCGGAACTGCAGGTTGGGGCCCGATGTTTGCCAACTGTCCGACTGCCCCGTGGGACCCGGCGACAGGATTGGTTTATATCACAAACGCAGATGAAACGATTACCTTGACGCAATACGCCGGGTTTGGTGGAGAGTTGGTCATCCCGGGCACAATTGACGGGCTAACGGTTATCAGTATAGGCAATTCAACATTCAATGGTTGCGGGAGCCTGACCAGTGTCACAATCCCTGATACCGTTACCGGCATCGGGGATGATGCATTCTACAATTGCACAGGCATGACGAACGTCATCATTGGGGACAGCGTGACCAACATCGGAGCCTCTGCGTTCTCTGACTGTTCAAGCTTAACCAGCGTCACAATTCCTGCCAGCGTCACTAGCATTGAATACCCCGCGTTTGACGGCTGCATCAGCCTGACGTCAGTCTCTGTTGATGTTCTCAACCCTGATTATAGCAGTCTGGCCGGGGTCTTGTTCGATAAAAACCAGACCACACTCATCCGCTTTCCCGCAGGCGAAGGTGGAAGCTATACGATTCCTGACAGCGTCACCAACATCGCGCAGACAGCATTAGAGAACAGCAGTTTAACAGTTGTCACAATCCCCGATAGTGTTACCAGCATCGGCGACTCTGCATTTTATAATTGCTTGAACTTGACAAACGTCATCATTGGCAATGCTGTCACCTGCATTGGGAACAGTACGTTTGCTGGTGATCCATTAAGTAGCATAACGATCCCTGACAACGTTACCAGTATTGGTGGTTCTACATTTAGTGGCTGCACCAACCTGACGAACGCCATACTCTCGGACAGCCTGACTGGTATCGGCGACGACATGTTCAATGGTTGTAGCAGTTTGATTACGCTATCAATACCTGACAGTGTCGCTTGCATCGGGGACTATGCGCTTTCTGGCTGCTCGAGCTTGACAAACGTTATTATTGGCAACGGTGTCACCAGCATTGGGATAGAGGCCTTTTGTTTTGATGGTTCCCTTACCAGCCTCACGATTCCTGACAGTGTCACGAGCATCGGAGACTGGGCGTTCGCCGATTGTGAAAGTCTGGGCAGTGTTATAATTGGTAACGGCGTCACCAGTTGTGACTATGCGTTTAATAATTGCTCGAGCCTCACAAACGTTATTATTGGCAACGGTGTCACTAGCATTGGGTACAGTACGTTTGCAGGCGATCCATTAAGTAGCATAACGATCCCTGACAGCGTTACCATTATTTTGGACGGTGCGTTCTCTGGTTGCTCTGACCTGACAAACGTCAATTTTGGCAACGGTGTCACCAGCATTGGCGGCGAGGCGTTTGAGTACGATCCACTAATTAGCATCACAATTCCCCAAAGCGTTGGCAGTATTGGAGGCAGTGCGTTCTATGACTGTGACGAGCTGGCCAGCGTCTATTTCGCTGGTAATGCTCCTAGTGTCGATCCAAGTGTATTCGGCGTTAACGATGACTTTCCGCCGTATAGCCCCATTGCGACGGCCTATTATTTGCCGGGCACCACGGGCTGGGACACCTTTGATGCCGATAGTGGTTTACCTTCAGCCGTGCTTTGGATTCCGCAGATACAGACAAGTGGTGGCAGCTTTGGCGTGCAGTCGAATCAATTCGGATTCAACATCAGCTGGGCCAGCGGCCAAACAGTTGTGGTGGAAGCCTGCACCAACCTGTCTAACCCCGTGTGGCAACCCATTCAAACTAATACGCTGATCAACGGTTCTTTCTATTTCAGCGATCCCCAGTGGACAAATTATCCGGAGCGTTTCTACCAACTCAGTTCGCCATAAGATTAAGACAGCATATTCCAACCTGCTTAAAAAAATCTTTGACGATTTCTTCAATAACCGAGTAGGCAACGTGTGGGTGGCGGGTTAAGTCAGAGAGTTTCTACGAAAGCACTCCCTGGCGTGATCATTTACAATTCCGACCGCCTGCATCCACGCATAGACGATAACGGGCCCGACAAACTTAAAGCCGCGCAGTTTAAGTTCTCTTGAGAATTTTTCGGAGAGCGGGCTTTGGGTGAAAATTTTGCCGCTGTTCTGAACCGGCTTTCCGCCAGCCAGCTCCCAAACAAATTTGGAGAAATCCCCGCCTGATTCACGCATGGAAAGGAATGCGCGGGCACCCCCGATGGTCGCTTCAATTTTCGCGCGTGAGCGAACTATTCCGGCGTCGCCCATCAAACGCATAACATCGGCCTCGCCAAAGCGCGCGACTTTTTCAGGGTCAAAATTCTTAAACGCCTTTCGGAAAGCAGCGCGCTTGCGCAGGATGATGGACCAGGACAGACCCGCTTGAAAACCGTCCAACATCAGCTTTTCCCAAAGTGCGCGGCTGTCGTATTCCGGCAGTCCCCATTCAGTGTCGTGATACTCGCGCATCATCCGATCGCCATCAGCCCAGGAGCAACGAATTTGTTTTGATGATTTGCTCATGCGTTTGTTGTCGCGGCAGACGGGTCTTTTTTGAGCATCGTTATGTCAAGATACGGGTCAAACACGGGTTGACCATCGAAATCGCCACCTTTCCAAGCCGTCGAACCACGGATGTCACAAATGCAGACGGATCTGCCAACTGAAGGCATTGTGAATAAATCTTACAAAATAATTCTTGCCTTACTTTTATTGTTGTGCCACTCTTTTTAAAAATAGCAGAAATATTATGAATACCGCCTACGTCACCTCCAAAGGCCAGTTGGTCGTCCCCTCGCGCATCCGCCGACGGTTCGGCATCAAGCCTGGCACACGCATCAACTTCGTGGAAGAGGGTGAGCGAATCATCTTCCAGCCCGTCACCCGCGAATACATTGATTCCTTCTGCGGCATCTTCAAGCTCAAGGCCGGCGAGAAATCCGTGGTGCAGGAACACCTGGAGGAACGCCGTGCCGAGCGCGCAAAGGAGAACAAGTGAAACCCACGGTGCTGGATGCCTCCGCGCTACTGGCCATGTTTTTTGGCGAACCGGGCATGGAACAGGTGCGAGACCTTTTCCACAAAGCCGCCGAAGCCGACAAACCCATGCTCATCAGCGCCGTCAACTGGGCGGAAGTTCTCTACAAACTGGAAGGCAAACAAGGCAAGGAAGGACTGGCAACCGCAAAACATTTTGAATTAACGATGCCGCTGGACGTTACACTGGTTGACCGTGAACTCGCCGAAACTGCCGCGCATTTGAAAAACGAATACGACCTTGGCCTGGCCGACGCCTTCGCCGCCGCGCTGTCCAAAAATAAAAAGGCCGAACGTGTGACGGCTGACTACGAATTCAAATCCGTGGAAAAGGAAATCAAGATCGGGTGGCTGAAATAATGAAGCAAAAGATAAAATCTAAACGCGACTTCGATGATGAAGTTTATATGCGATTGGGACACGACCAACTTGTGACTCTCGCTCTAAAATTTGTATTGGAAAGCGGCAAAACTCCCACGTTGGAAAACATCGTCGAAGAAGCATACCTATGTTTTCCTCATCGCTTTTGCATACAGGCA
>JBEKBA010000089.1:0-11394 GCA_050015635.1 Verrucomicrobiota bacterium | reverse complement strand
GAGTTCGTGTCCACCGCCACCGGCACGTTGCCGCAACTGATTTCGTAGCCGAAGGAATCCTGCTGGATAATTTGATTGTCCTGCGGCGGCTTTTCCACCGCCGCACCGCTGATGGAATGGACGTAGGCGAAAACGTGGTTGCTGTAACCATTGACCAAATATGGGATCGGGTTGCCATTGTTGTCCGTGTATTCCGGCCAGCTCAAAAGTCCGATGATGCGCGCGTTGTTCGTGAGATAGCCTGGAAAAATCGTGTAACCAAGGGTCGTAGTTGTTCCCGCCTCTGAATTATTATACGGCGTTTGAAAATTCGTGATGGCATAAACGTAATTGGTCAAATCCGTCGCATACGGACTGCTCGCGCCGCTGCGGATGGCCTCGATGAACACGGTCGCGTCCTGATCTATGATGGTTTCCTCGCGGTTGTCCTTCTGCACGTTCATGCCGATGGGCAGCACGCCGATGATGGCCACCAGCGCGATGCCGATGACCGCCAGACTAAGCGCAATCTCCACCATCGTGAACCCCGATTGCGCCTGGTAAAAATTGTGGCGGCGGAATTTCATTGCACTTTTGGTTGTTCCACCTCCGCGCGGCCCGTCAGCCAGTTGATGTGAACGATGTTGTAAATGTTGGTGCTGTTGCCGGGCGGAGTTTCCGCGACCTGCGGCGAATTGAATTGAAACATTCTCGACGCCGGGTCAAGCGCCGGCGCCACGCTGCCGCGCGCCAGCGGAATGTATTCGTCCTGTCCTGAAACCAACTGTCCCAGATAATTGAACGCGATGTAAGGCAGCCCTCCGTTGTAGGTGTAAACCGGCGAATTTACCGTGGGAAACGGTATGGTGTTCGTCACGGCAAAGCCATAAATTGAAAGGTTTGGATTGTAAGCTGGAATGGTAAAAGATTGAGTCCTGGGATAGAATTTTTGCTGCGCGATGAATGTTCCCGCCGGCAGATTTTGCCACGGCGCAAGATAATTGGTCGTCCCCTGCCCCGGCTGATCCCCCACCGATCGCAGACTGATAAACGTGTAGCCGGTCATTTGTTTGTCGCACAAATTCGTCGCGGCCGTTTGCTGGGCGGTGGTCAGGCCGGAAAGGAACATGTTTGGATCATTATAGTCCCAAAAATTCGTCGGCACGAAAACCATATAGACGGTCGTGTGCTGGCTCATGGCCAGTTGCCGCGCGCGCGCCACGTCGTCCAGCAACTGCCGCGTCGCGCTGACGTTGGCGTTCCCATTGCCGACATTTTTCAGCGCCGGCACCACCAGCGCCGCCAGAATCCCGATAATCGCAATCACGGTCAGCAACTCGACCAGCGTGAACCCGGATTGATGACGCGCGATTTTCACAACGTTGCAACTTTTTTTACTGCCAGCTCAAAATATGGTTTTTATTGGCGGGATCCGTCGCTAGCTTGGTTGGATCGAATGAGGGCTTTCCACCCACGGTCGGCCCCATGGACCAGACCATCACGTTGCCGTGATATGTAAAATGAGGTCCGTTTCCGTTTGGATCCGTTGAATTGAACAAACCATTATAGCCTGTTTGGCTGTTCGCACCATTTTGGGACACCGCTTGCAAAGAATAAAAAGCATCCAGACACTGATTGTCCTCATTAAAGTCCATGCTGATGATGTAAGGATCGCCCCATGGATCGCGATAAACCAGATCCGGCCCCACGCCCGGCCAGGTCACCGTGTCACCCACCATTTTTGCGTTCAGGAACATGGTTTGTTGTGGGTTTTTTTGAGCGTTGGTATTCACCGTCGCACCGGTCCCGTTCGGGTAATTTGTTATATCCATCAAAATTGCAATAACATCGGCATTATTCGTCTGGTAATTGACCGGAATTGGATTTGGCCAGGGAGTGCCACTTGGAGTTGGGAATAAACCACCATAAGTAAATTGACCGTTCACTGCGTTGGCTTGGGCGAAGGGCGAAACCGGCATCCGGCTGTAGGCCGAGTTGTAATTTTGGACCGCCGTGACGATGTCCTGAATCTGAAGCTTCGCCTGCGTTACCTTCGCCTTGGTTTTGGCGATGCCCAGCACCGGCAACAGCATCGCCGCCAGTATGGCGATGATGGCGATGACGGTGAGCAGTTCCACAATGGTGAACGCGCGCACGCGGCGCGATGACGATGGGATGGTTTTCATGGTTTTTGGTATTGTATCAGTTTGAAGGTGGTGACGCCCTCCGCAAAGTCCCCCTCCGCGTTGCAGTGACTTGGTAGGGACGCCGCGCTGCGGCGTCCGCCTCATGGTGGCTGGCTGCAAAGCCCCCTCTCCACGTTGCGGCGACTTGGTAGGGACGCGTTCCACCGCGTCCCAAACATTGTCGGTAGTGGTGGTCGTCCGCAAGGACCGTTGAACCACGACGGGCGCGTGCCACGCGCATTCACGCCAGTCAACCGTCAGGGCACCTCTGCGCGGCACATTTTTAGGTTTTGAATGAAAGCACATGAGTTTCAAGGTAACGGGTTGTTGATCTGCACCTGGCTGCTCCAGTTGCAGATAAGATTGGTTTTTCCGCCAATCACGAGCTGAATCCATAAATCATACGCGCCGGGATTGTTGGTCGGGTTGTAGGAATTGTAACGCCACGGATTCATTCCCGCCAGGCCGAGCGGTTGATAGGCGGCGTCCGGTCCGCCGAGCGAACTGACCAGTATATTCACCACGTTCGGCGCGGGATTCGTGGTGTAGGTTGCAATTTGGCCGGGTTTTAACTCGGGCAGAAAATTCCGGGCTAAGGGACCATTCTCGGCCGAAGCGTTGGTGCTGTTGCAATTGATAAATCCGCCGACGCCGAAAAGAGTGCTGACCAGGCTGCTGCTGATATTCGCGCTGCCGTCCAGCGTGACGAATGTCCCGTTATTATTTGTGGTCCCCTCCAGTTCAAAATAAAGCTGGTTGGTCAACGCTCCACCGGGATTGCCGGGCGGATAAAAACCGTATGCCGCCTTGTAACGGTCAATGGCCGTTTCCAACTGCGCCATTTCCGCGTTGGCGTGATTGATATAGGACCGTTTTTTCACCTGGCCAAACACCGGAAAAAGCAGCGCGGCCAGCACCCCGATGACCGCGATGACCGTCAGCAGTTCAATCAGGGTGAACGCCTTGGCGCTCTTGGCGTCTTGGCGGTTAAGTTTCTTGATTGGGTGCAGCGTCACGCTGCCCGCACCGTGTTCGTTTCCGGAGATTTTTTTTGTGACCTGCGTTTTCATTTTTCCCTCAATTCGTCTTCCATCCGTTCGCTCAGCCATTGTTTGATCATGCTCTGATAATTCAGGTAGCGCGACCGCGCCAGCCGCTTGATCCGCGCCAGCATCCGCGGGTCAATCCGCAGCGTGATGGTCACCGACTCGGACGCTTCCGCGTTCCCCGCCATGGCCGCTTCCATCAGCCGCAAATCCGGCCGGTTCTCCGACCAGAAATCCGCCTCGGCCTCTTCACGGTCGAAGAGCGGCACTTCTTCCCAGGTGGCAAAGGTTCGCACGGTCAAAAATTATCTTCACTGCATCCACCGTTCGCATGGTCAAAAATTATTTTCTTTGCGTCACGGCGAAAGCGTCTGATCCATCTTCCGCTGGTAAAAAAATCTTTCTTCCGGCTCGAACACGCGCACGCTCAAAACCCGCGCCATCCGCCCGTTCGTCCGGTACACGCTGAAAATGCCGATGCCCCCCGCCGACATTCCCAGATTGAAGAAACGCGCCTGCACGCTGAATCGCGGTGAATCGGGCAGCAATCGAATCGCAAACGGATCTTCAAAGGATTCTTCTATTTCTCGTTGAGTCAAAGAACCATCCAATTCAAAGGGCGGATTGTTCCAATCAAACTCCATGGCGGCTAATTGTACATAATACGCACATGCAATGTGATTACAATGTATTTACGCACAGGCATGATTATTTGTCAACGCTTTTCTCTAACTCGTTCATCTTCAAGCTTGTTCAAGCTATTTCAGGCTAAATCCTCGCCCGACCTTATTGCCCCCCACCCGAATCACCACCGCTAAGAGTGGTAATCATCTTAATCAGCGGAAGGAACATCGCGATGACAATGCTGCCGACGATGACGGCCAGAAAAATGATCATGATCGGTTCGAGCAGGGAAGTCATGGCTGAAACGGCATTGTCCACTTCTTCGTCGTAGTTGTCGGCGATTTTCAAAAGCATTTCCGGCAGAGCGCCGGTTTGTTCGCCGACGTCCACCATGCTGACGACCATCGGCGGAAAAGCGCCGGATGACTCCAACGGCGCGGTGATGGTCTCACCTTCTTTCACGCTTTCATGAACACTGGCGACCGCGTTGCTGATGATGACGTTGCCGGCGGTTTCCTTCACAATCGTCAGTGACTGCAAAATGGGAACGCCGCTGCTGACGAGCGTGCCCAGTGTGCGCGTAAAGCGGGAGATCGCCACTTTGCTGATGACCGGTCCCAGGACGGGCATCTTGAGTTTGAATTTATCCCAGATGCGCCGGCCGATTTTTGTTTTGTTAATGACCAGCAAAAACAAGATGACGCACACAGCCACAATTCCCGCTGTTTGCAAAATGTGATTCTTGATCATGTTGCTGACTGCCAGCACAAACAAGGTGAAGCCCGGCAACGTGATATTCATGCCGGCGAAAACGTCCTGAAATTTCGGCACCACGTAAACCATGAGCAGAATCAAAATACCGATCGCCACAATCATCACGGCTATCGGGTAAAACAGCGCGGCTTTGACCTTGCCCTTGATCTTCTGGGCCTTTTCAGAAAATTCAGCCAGTCGTTTCAAAACGACTTCGAGCACGCCGCCCAACTCGCCAGCCTTGACCATGTTCACGAACAGGCGGTTGAAAACCTTCGGGTGTTGCGCGAGCGCTTCCGAAAATGTGCTGCCGCCTTCAATCGCCAGGGCCAGTTCGCCAAGAATGCCCTTGAGGGTGGCGTTGCGCTCCTGCTTTTCGAGCACGCGCAATCCGCGCAACAGCGGCAGACCCGCGTCCACCAGCGTCGCCAGCTGCCGCGTGAACGTCGTCAATACCTTCGGTTTGACTTTCCCGCTGAGACCGGGAATTTTTATGCTGATGTTGAGAGCGCCGCCTTTTTTGCCGGATTTGGCCGCAGACTTGACTTTTTTTCCGAATTTTTTCTCCTTAATCTTCTCCGAAGCCTCGGCGATTTTAGTGGGGAAAAAACCCATTTCCTTGACGCGGCTGATGGCCTCGTTCTGGCTGGCGACTTCAATCGTGCCTTTGGTTTCTTTACCGTGGGCGTCAAGGGCAACGTAACTAAACTTCGGCATAGCGTTCAGGTGTATTTGACGACTTCTTCTATAGTGGTATCACCTTCAAAGATGCTGCGCAAGCCGTCTTCGCGCAAAGTAACCATTCCGAGTTCAACCGCTTTTTGCCGCAGCACCACCGTCGGCGCGCGTTCGTTGATCAGCCCGCGAATCGCCTCGCTGATAACGAGCAATTCAAAAATGCCCCTGCGCCCCTGGTAACCGGTGTCATTGCACGTCGAGCAGCCGCGGCCGTAATTAAAAGCCTTGTCACCCAAATCATGCGGCGAAAGATTCAGCAGCGACAACTGCTCCTCCGTCGGCTCGAACGGCGTCCGGCAATTCTTGCAAATCGTTCGCACGAGCCGTTGCGCCAGCACCGCCATCAACGTCGAGGAAATCAAGAACGGTTCGACCCCCATGTCCACCAGGCGCGTCACCGCCCCCGGCGCGTCATTGGTGTGCAACGTGCTCAACACCAGGTGACCGGTGAGCGAGGCTTGAATGGAAATCTGCGCCGTCTCCAAATCGCGCATTTCACCAACCATGATGATGTCCGGGTCTTGACGCAAAAACGACCGCAGCGCCTTGCCGAAGGTGAGACCCGCCGCCTCGTTGATGGCGACTTGCATGATGCCTTCGATGTCATATTCGACCGGGTCTTCCGCCGTGAGCAGTTTGGAATCAATCGTGTTGACGCGCCGCAAAGCGGAATAAAGCGTCGTCGTTTTGCCTGAACCGGTGGGGCCGGTGACGATGAAAATTCCATTGGGCCGCTGAATCACCCCGGTGACGTAATCAAAAAGGTATTTTGGAAAACCAATGGATTCGATTTCCAGATTCACCGCTGAACGGTCGAGTACGCGGAGCACCACCGATTCGCCGAATTGCGTCGGCAACGTGGACATGCGCAAGTCAATCATCCGGCTGCCGATGAGGAAATTGATGCGCCCGTCCTGCGGCAGCCGTCGTTCCGAAATGTTCAGGTTCGCCATGACTTTCAGGCGGGAGATGACAGGCAGCGCCAGATGTTTCGGCGGCGGCGACATTTCGTAAAGCGCACCATCCACACGGTAGCGGATGCGAAATTCCGTTTCAAACGGCTCGAAGTGGATGTCACTCGCGCGGTCCTGGATGGCCTGCTGTAGCACGAGTTGCACAAATTTCACGATGGGCACTTCGTTGGCAAGCGCCTCGGCGGCTTTGGCGTCTTCGCCAGCTTCGCTGATTTCGCGCGCGATGTTCGCGTCCGAACCCAGCTCCTTGAGAATGTCGGCGAAATTTTCATTTTCTTCCTGGCCGTAAAACCGCTCAATCGCCTTTTCGATTTCCGCCGGGTCGGCCACAACGACCTGCACTTCCCGCTTGCTGGCGAAACCGATCTCATCGGCGGTCGCCGGGTCGAGCGGCTCGGCCAGCGCGACCTGCACCGTACCGTTGTTCAACGCGACGGGAATACAATGATACATACGCGCAACGTTTGCCGGAATGGTCTTCAAAAGATCAGGCGAAAGCTCGCGTTCGCGCAACGAAATGACTTCCGTGCCGAGGTTTTCGGCCATTACATGCAGAACGTCCTCGAGCCTCATGATG
The DNA here is from genome assembly GCA_050015635.1 of Verrucomicrobiota bacterium. Lineage (GTDB taxonomy): Bacteria > Verrucomicrobiota > Verrucomicrobiia > Limisphaerales > UBA11358 > UBA11358. Next base: position 4,517 of record JBEKBA010000089.1, on the reverse strand, counting down.
CCGAAATCCTGCAAAAGTTGAATGGCCGGCGTGCCACTGCGCTTGATTTCGGCGGCGACTTCTTCGTATTGCAGATCGTCAATAAGTCCCTGCTCCCTGACGAGCGACAATAACGGACTGGAAATTTCCTCGGGCATAGTTAAATTATTTTGGGGCCTTTCCTCCACCCGCATTCGTGGCGACGGCCTGCGCCAGTTCCAATTCCTGCAATTTCTGCGCAATCGTCGTCGGGTCCTGCGCTTTGGTAAGCACTTCTTCGCGCGCAATTAAGCCCTGCTGGTATTTATCAATCAAAAAAGAGTCAAGCGTCACCATGCCATATTTCGCACCAGTCTGGATGTCCGACTGGATGCGGAACGTTTTATTGTCGCGGATGAGCGCGGCGATGGACGGCGTGTTGACCATGATTTCGAACACCGCGACGCGACCCGGCTTGTCAACCCGCGGAATCAATAATTGCGAAATCACCGCCTGCATGACGGTCGAAAGCTGGATGCGGATTTGCTCCTGTTGATTGGTCGGAAACGCGTTGACGATACGATCAATCGTCTTGGCCGCGCCGGTCGTGTGCAGCGTGCCGAAAACCAGGTGACCCGTTTCGGCCGCCGTGATGGCCGCGTCAATTGTTTCCAGGTCGCGCATTTCACCGACCATCACCACGTCCGGGTCCTGACGCAGCGCGCGGCGCAAACCTTCAGCGAAATTCGGCACGTCCACACCAATTTCACGCTGCGTTACCAGCGCCTTTTTGTGTTTGTGGTAATACTCAATCGGGTCTTCGATGGTAATGATGTGCGCCTCGTCGCGCTCCTCGTTGATGATGTTGATCATCGAGGCAAGCGTCGTCGTTTTGCCCGAACCGGTCGGGCCGGTCACCAGCACCAGTCCGCGCGGTTTGTAGAGCAAATCCCTGGCAACGGCTGGAATGCCGATTTGCTCCATCGTCAGCAGCTTGCTGGGAATTTGCCGCAGGACCATGCCGAAATTGCCTTTTTCCTTGAACACGCTGACGCGGAAACGCGCCGCGTCGCCGAACGCAAACCCGAAGTCCGCACCACCGCGTTCGCGCGTGCTTTGAATGTGCTCCTCGGACGTGATGCTGCGCATCAGTTCCTCGGAATCCTCCGGCTTGAGCGCCGGGCCTTCGACGCGGTGCAAAATACCATGCACGCGGATCGTCGGCGCCGTGCCCACGCGGAGGTGCAGGTCGGACGCGCCTTCGGACACCACCAACTGCAACAAATCGGACATTTGGTATGACATAAAATTTTGCGTCAGGCTTCGTCGCCCATCGTTGCGCGGATGACTTCGTCAGGCGTCGTCAAACCGGCGAGAGCTTTGCGGATGCCGTCTTCGCGCAACGTGCGCATTCCCATTTCGCGGGCGCGGGCGCGCAGCACCGACACCGGCACACGGTCATAAATTAATTTCCGCGCCTCGTCGTCAATGATGAAAATCTCAAAAATGCCGAAGCGCCCGCGGTTGCCCGTGTTCGAGCAATTGCCGCAACCACGGCCTTTCATGAGCGTGGCGCTTTTCAAACTGTCCGGCGTGAGGTTCAACGCGCGCATTTCCCCGTCCGTGGGAACATAAGGTTGCGCGCACTGTTTGCAAATTTTGCGCACGAGCCGTTGCGCCATAAGACAGCGCGTGGACGACGCGACCAAAAACGGTTTCACACCAATGTCCACGAGCCGCGTAACGGCGCTCGGCGCGTCGTTCGTGTGCAACGTGGAGAAAACCAAATGGCCGGTGAGCGACGCGTTGATGGCAATGGACGCCGTTTCAAGATCGCGAATTTCACCGATCATCACAACGTTCGGCGCTTGACGCAAAATGGAGCGTAACGCCATGGCAAAGGTCAGGCCGACGGTTTCGTTGACCTGCACCTGGTTGATGCCGGCCAGAATATATTCCACCGGGTCTTCGACCGTGATGATTTTGCGGTCGGGCCGGTTGATGAAGTGCAGGCACGAATAAAGCGTCGTGGTCTTGCCCGAACCGGTCGGGCCGGTTACCAGCAAAATCCCATCCGGCAAACCGATGAGCCGCTCGAACGTCTGCTGGTCATCCGTGAAAAATCCCAGTTCCGGCAAACCGAGTTTCAGGCCTTCCTTGTCGAGAATACGCATCACGATGCTTTCACCGTGATTGGTCGGCAGACATGACACGCGCAGGTCAATCAGTTTGTTGCCGACTTTGCTTTGGATGCGTCCGTCCTGCGGGATGCGATGCTCGGAAATGGTCATGTTCGACTGGATTTTCAGCCGTGCTATGATGGACGCCTGCAACCGTTTTGGCGGCGCTTTCATCTCCTGCATCACGCCGTCAATACGGTAGCGCAAACGGAAACGTTTGCTCAATGGCTCGAGATGAATATCCGACGCGCGCAGCTTGAAAGCGTCAACGATGATTTGGTTCACGAGCCGGATCAACGGCGCGTCCGAGTCCACCGCCGCACCGTCGTCTTCGAGCGTGCCGGCCGGAATTTCCACCTCGCTCTGCGTCAACTCCTGAATCGCCTTGTCCACGACCGTATTGCCCTGATTGGCACCGTAATATTTATTCAACGCGGCTTCAATGTCCTGCTCCGACGCCACGCGCAAATCAATCTCCGCGTTCAGCAAATGCCCGAGCGAATCAACCGTGTTCAGGTCGGACGGATCGGCCAAAGCCACGGCGACTTTTCCCTCGGATTTGAAAACCGGGATGACGCGATATTTTTTGGCGATATGGCGCGGAATGACGGCGATGACATCATCGGGAATTTTCATGCCACCAAGTTGGACAACTTCCGCGCCGAACTGCGCGGCCTTGGCCTGCGTCACGTCCGCTGGACGGATGATTTTGTTCGCCAGCAACAAATCCACCACGCCCACGCCCGAAGCTTGAGCCTCCGGGCGCGCCTTGGCAATCTGCTCGGCGTTCACAAAGCCGAGGTCCACCAGCAAATCCAACAGATAGTCGTCTTGTTCAGCCACAAATTCAGTCGCACTCCACGCCTTCGTTGGTGGAATGGTTCAAAAAGACTACTGTCGAAAAGTATGATGTCAACGCGGAGCAGCCGTTTCCCGGTTTTTTTTTGCGGGGAAAAACCGGCACACGCATCAGGAGTTGAACCTGAAGTATGCGCGATAATGGCTGGTCCGGTCTTGTCTCCGATCAGCAACCGGGTTGGGCTGCCGACGTTTTCCTTCGGTGTTTCCGACAAGGCCGGACGTCGACTCTGATTGAGAACATCCGCAAAAATCCATGAATTTCCGCACTTGCTGAAAATGTCCATTGATTTAATTTGTTTCATGGGTGTTGTATTTTGTTGCTGCGCGAAAATGACGTGCTGCTCCACAGATTGACTCTGGCATAGATTTTTCAAATGAAGCTTGGACTTGGACTTTACAGTCATCAACTCAACCACGAACAGTACCAGTTCGCCAGGCAGTGCGGCTGTACGCATCTCGTCATCCACCTCGTGGATTATTTCCGCTCGTCACGCAGCAACCAGCCCGGCGACCAACCCGTCGGCGACGACACCGGCTGGGGCCTGGCCGGCAATCCGAACAAGCTCTGGACTTATGAAGAACTTGCCGCGATCAAAAAGGGAATCAACGCCGCCGGTCTTGAACTCGAGGCCATCGAAAATTTTGACCCGGCGCACTGGCATGACGTTTTATTGGATGGCCCGAAAAAATTGCAACAACTTGAAAACCTCAAGACCATTATCCGCAGCGTTGGCAGAGCAGGTATTCCAGTTTTCGGCTACAACTTTTCCATCGCCGGAGTTGCCGGGCGCATCAAAGGCAAATTCGCGCGCGGTGATGCCGAAGCCGTCGGCATGGACGGCCCGCTCGACAAGCCGATGCCGAATGGAATGGTATGGAACATGGTCTACGACAAAAATGCCACGCCCGGTATCACGCCTTCGGCGACGCCGGAACAACTATGGCAGCGGTTGAAATTTTTTCTCGACGCGTTGATTCCCGTCGCCGAGGAAGCTGGTGTTACTTTGGCCGCGCATCCCGACGATCCGCCGTTGCCGACTGTTCGCGGCCAGCCGCGGCTTGTCTGGCAGCCGCAACTTTACCAGAAACTCATTGATCTGAAGCCCAGCCCACGCAACGCGCTGGAATTTTGCGTCGGCACTCTCGCTGAAATGACCGGCGGCGATATTTATGAGACGGTGGAAAATTATAGCCGCCAGAAAAAACTTGCTTACGTTCACCTGCGTAACATCCGGGACAAGGTGCCATATTATAAGGAGACGTTCATTGATGACGGTGATGTGGACGTGATGCGCGTGATGCGAATTTTGAAAAAAAATAATTTTGACGGTGTGCTGATTCCAGACCATGCGCCGCAAATGAGTTGCGCCGCGCCGTGGCACACGGGCATGGCTTACGCGCTCGGCTTCATGCGCGCCGCGTTGACAGTGATTGAAAATGAACGCTGACTGCCGGTTCAGATGAACTCGTTGACGAGATTTTCCAGAAATTCCTGGCGTCCGCTGGCGTTGGGAGCAG
>JBEKBA010000088.1:0-11682 GCA_050015635.1 Verrucomicrobiota bacterium | reverse complement strand
CTGCTCCCAACGCCAGCGGACGCCAGGAATTTCTGGAAAATCTCGTCAACGAGTTCATCTGAACCGGCAGTCAGCGTTCATTTTCAATCACTGTCAACGCGGCGCGCATGAAGCCGAGCGCGGAAACCGCTGCCACCACCAATCGCAGCAATTTGCTTTTCCCTCATTTCGATTGCCTGAACCACGAAATTCCAGAAAAATCTTGGGACTCTTGGAGAAGACTATGAAGCAAATCTTGTCGGTGGTATCCTTGTTCACAATCATGATGGCCTCATGGGCGATGGCCGGGCCCAACGATCCGGTGGTGCTCGGAGATCTGGGAGCCGAGGTCAAACTTTCCAACGGGAAAATCTCGTTCATTGTCGGGAAAGCCGACGCAACTATCCGCACGATGAAGTTGGGCAGCAGCGCCAACCTCGCCGGTAGGGGTGCCTATTTCGCAGTCGCCAACTCCGTCGGTAGAGACGGCTGGGACGTCCATAACGCGGTGTTCAAGATCGAGCGGAACACCGCCGATTTAGTCGAACTTTCTTTTGGCGCCCGCATCGGCGGCGTCTATTTCACGCAGTATTATATCCTGAAACGGGGCGACCAGGGGTTCTACGTCAGCGTCCTGATGCAACGGCGGCCCGGGCCCCCCCGCGAAGTCATCGGCCAGATCCGCTGGTCGTTTTATCTCAACAACAAGTTTGATTACCAACTGGTCAACGACAAGGAACAAGGTCCCATTCCCGACATGCGGAGGGCGGTGAGCGTTCAGGATGCCACCTATCGTTTGCCCGATGGAAGCGTTTACACGAAGTATAACTATTGTGATTATCTCGAAAATAATTGGGTTTACGGGTTATGCCAGAGCGGCGCGGGAGGTTATGGAGCGTTTATCATCACGCCGAGTACCGAGTTCTTGCAGGCGCCCACCAAACAGGAAATCACCGTCCACGCCGGTCCAATCATGCATCGGTTTCTCGCGTCCGGCCATTTCGAGCCGCGGAACCTGTCCAGTCCGACCATTCCGGAAGGCTGGAGCAAATTTTGCGGGCCATGGATGGTCTATTTGAATTCTGGCGACAGCCCCCAGCAGATGTGGGCAGATGTCAAGACCCAGGCAGAGAAGGAGAAAGCCCAGTGGCCCTATGCGTGGATGCAGCACCCCGATTATCCGCTGGAACGCGGCGAGGTCAGCGGCACGCTGAAGTTATACGATGGGAACCAACCTGCCGCCAACGCGCTGATGGTGTTGACCGCGCCCCAGCCGGATTGGCAGATCCAAGTCTTGAATTACATCTTCAATGTGCGTGCTGATGCCGGCGGCCATTTCACGTTGCCGCATGTGCGACCGGGCAGTTACACCCTCTTTGCTGCCGTGCCGGGGGTAACCGATGAATTCCGCAAGGACAACATTACCGTGACCGCGAATGGGAAAGTGGATCTTGGCACGCTGGTCTTCACCCCGGCATATTACTCTGTCAAGTTGTGGGAAATCGGAATGGCGGATTTGCGCACGACCGGTTTCAAGCTGAGCGACCAACCGCGTCAATACGGACTGGATAAAACGGTTCCGTCCGACCTGACCTACACCATCGGCACCAGCATTCCATCGCGGGATTGGTATTACTCCCAAGCCAAGCAGGGAGATTGGAAGGTCAATTTCAATGTGAATCGGACCTATGGAGGTGAGGGCGTATTGACCATTGGCGTGGCGGGCCAGACAAGCAACCCCAGACTACAAGTGCTGGTCAACAACAATCTCGTAGGCACATACACGGGCGGGAATAGTAGTGCCGAATACCGAAGCGCGATTCTGGGGAGCAGTTACCATGAGAACAAGATCATCCGGTTCCCGGCGTCCTTGCTTCGCAGCGGGGTCAACACGGTGACGTTGAGGCTCGGCGGCGGTTCAATCATGTATGATGTGGTGAAGCTGGAAATCGACGATCCTAAAATCTCCAAGCAGATTCCCCGCGTGATGGCCGGACTCGACCAGAAAAAATAAAAACAACTCGGAGGAGACGCCAAAGTATTTCGAGCTCTGACAAAAACCCACTTGCGTAGGTTCGGGCTGGAAAGTAGTGGAGAGTGGTGGAATTCAATGGTTTAGGTGTGGAAAACGGTTGATTTTGAGAAGAGCGCGAAGTGGCGGTGTGTTCAGGCGCACAGGCCGGGCTATTATAGGTTGGAATAGACTGGAATAGACTGGAATACGCCGGAAACCAAGGACTTACGAAGGGAAATGAGGGGTTTTCATTTTGGTCGCATTTTAGCATGACAGAAAGTCATATTTATTTATGGCTGAAGAGGTTGCGAGAGTTGATGGCCAACGGTCAGTTCGATTGCAGGAGGTAAAAACCAGCGTTGTTAGTAGCCGGCAAGGTAACGGTAAACACGGATCCGGTTATCTGAATCGGATTGGTCACCAACGACCACGCCGCCAAAGGCGGCAAACCAGCCGAGGTCATCAACTCCGAAGCAGCTCCACTGAATGGCCACTGTAACTGCACATTTGATCCCACGAGGGAAGTGGTAATCACGAGAGGGGCAGCGATTCCAGCCACCGCGCCGGCCACCGGCAGAACATTGCCCCCATTATCAAAAAACGACGAGGTATTGTAACCGGCTTCGTTGACGCCGTTAACGGCCTGATATTCCGCTCCCCAATAGAAGAGGCCGGCTCCGAGTTGGTTGGGCACGCCTTCCACAATTTGAGCCACGGTTGCGATGAAACTGACCTGGCCGGTTTCGGTCGGGGGGTAGCCGTAAAGCTTGCTGAGCCAAGAGGAAGGGCAACTGTTGGTCCAAGGGAAAGCGTCTTCAGCCACGATTATGGGTTTGCCATAGCGGATGGCGGCGTTGTTGAGGCAGTTGCTCAGACTCGACGGCGAACCCTGGAAGAATGGGTAATAGCTCTCGCCAATGATGTCAAAAGGAACTCCCTGATAGTCCAGGTTGTCAAAAAACCACTCGGTGTTGGCCCAATTTCCACCCTGGTCAATGTGAACAATAATTTTTGGCATATTAACGCCCAGAGCACCCGTAGCGTCCTGGATTCCCAGAACCGCAGCTTTCATTAATTGCCCGAGTTGCGACCAGGCCGTGTTGTAGCTGTTTGAAACCGCTCCATAGGGCCACAACATGCCGTCGGTGATTTCATTTCCGATCTGCACATAGTCGGGCATCGCTCCCGCGGCTGCGAAGGTGGCAATGGTGTTGCTGTTGTAAGTGCGCATCAGTTGAACAAGCCCGGTAAAAGTCAGGCCGTTTGTCCAAGCGGAGGGGATGGCTTGATGACCGGGGTCAGCCCAAGTGTCGGAATAGTGAAAATCCAGCAAGAAGAGCAGACCGGCATTCTTGACCCGCACGGCCAGCGGCACGGTGTAGGTGGTATTATTGATGTAATTATAGGGGTTCGAGAGGGCCTGGGACTGACTGCTGGTCCAGAGCCGCAGCCTTACACAATTGATGCCGAGGTTTTTGAGAATTTGAATCCCATCCTGGACCTGTCCACCTTCCTTATAGGTGACACCCAGCGATTGAAAATACGCCAGGTCGGAGAAGTCCGCACCCGCCAGGAAATTCGTGTTTGGGCCCGGCGAACCACCAGAGGTCGTGGAAGCTGAAATGGCAAGCTGGCTGTAATTGAAGCCGTCGGTGGTGGGAAGTTCAACAATACCGACACCGGTGATTGGACCCGACAAATTAGCGCCCGCCACAGAACCGATGGTTACGCCGGTGTCGCCTATGGTCAGGTTATTCCAAACGGATGCCAGGTTGGTATAAAGCATGGTTGCATTGGTAAAGTCGGGATAAGCGCCGGTGTAAACAGGGAGCGGGTTGCCGGTTGCCACATACCACGACCCTCCCACCTGAACGGCAAAATAGTTTGTGCTTGTCATGCCAGCAGTCTGCTCCCGGACTTCCGCCGAAAGAGTCAAGTTTGTATATTGCGTAGGATCAATATCGGTGAAGCTGGAATCGCCGCCGGACCCGGCACCCGCCGCGTCGGTTGTGTAAAACATCCCGGGCGTGGTCTGGTTGGGAAGCAAATCGGTAAAATAAGCCGTGTTCACAGGCAATGCCGCGCCGGAGCCGACGTCAGTCGGGCCTTCGGCCTGGTAGATACCGAGATAAGGTCCCGCAGTCTGTGAGACGGCAACCCCGGTCCAGCCAACCGAGCCAAGATCGCCGCTCACGGCGAGTGAAGCGCCTCCGTTGTAAGTGCCCCAGTCCTCGACGTAGATATTTGTGGTTCCCGCGGAACTATCATGGATTGCGGAAGCTGAAATAAATAAAATCAGAAGTTTTAAGCTTAAACATCTATTCATGATCAAATCAAATAGTAAGAACTGCCTTCCAAGCCACACACCAAACCCCGGTTCAAAACAGTTCTTGATGAAGCTCTTGGAACTTCAAATGGGTGCATTTCATATTCTGTACCTGTCCTATGAATTTGCCCAGCCTCACAAATGTATGGTTCTTGGCAAATCAGCGGGCAGGATGACATTCAAGTATAATGGCAAACCGGCCTGCCGCCAAGGTTATTCTGCATTGGCCGAAAGAAATTTGAGAGCGGCTTCAGTCCGGGAGCGCACATGCAACTTGTGATAAACGTGGCGGAGATGCCAGCGCACCGTGCCGTCGGTGAGGCCGACGCGAGCAGCGATTTGCTTGTTGGGAAATCCCGCGGCGAGCAATTCGAGAATTTCGCGCTCACGCGGGGAAAGACCCTCCACTTCCGCCGTAGTGGCAACCGGTTCCTGGAAGGAAACAATGACCTTGCGGGCAATTTCCCGGGACATCGGGGCGCCTCCCTGTTGAACCTCGCGAATGGCGGAAATGAGTTCTTCAGGAGTGCAGCGTTTCAAAAGATAGCCGCAGGCACCGGCACGCAACGCCTTGAAAATGCGCTCGGTGTCCTCATAAACAGTCACCATGATGATCTGGACCGAGGGCAAGAGTTGTTTGAGCTGGGCGGTGCATTCGATACCTGAAATATCAGGCAGTTGAATGTCCATCAACACGATGTCGGGTTGATGTTTGGGGATTTCTTTGAGGGCTTTTTCAGCCGTCGCACAAGCATACACGCACTCGCATTCCGAATCCGTTTTGACAAATTCCATGAGACTTTCACGGATGACTCTATTATCCTCTACAATTGCTATTCTGGTCATAGGTTCTCAATGCAAGGGTAAATCGAAACGCACGATTGTGCCCTCGCCGGTTTTGCTGAAGATTTCGAATCGCCCGCCCAGTTTTTCCAGGCGTGTCCGCATATTGGCCACACCATCCATACCCTCGGTCTGGCCGACCTGGTCCCAACCCCGACCGTTGTCGGCAATGGTCAGGCTAATCTGTCCCTGTTCAACCTGGATATTCAGGTGAACTTCAGTGGCACCCGAATGACGGACAATATTAGTGAGCGCCTCCTTGAAGGCGAGAAATAACTGGTGGCGATGCCGCGAGTCCACAGCATGGTCATCCGTCCTGAAAGGGCGTTCGAGCCGCCAGGCAATATTCGCCAATCCCAAGAAACGCTCGGCGTAAAGAGAAAAATAACTGACCATTGAAGCCAGCGAGTCATGAGTGGGATTCATGGCCCAGACGATTTCGTCCAGGGCAGCAACCATCTGGCGCGCCTTATCACTCATTTGCTCAAGGTGACTGCCCAACGTCTTAAGCGGGGTAGAGGCTCGTGTCAGGGCTCCCAACATGGTGATTTCAGTGAGACCCGATCCCAGTTCATCGTGGAGATCCTGGGCAATGCGCGCCCGTTCCTGTTCCATAGCCTGCCGTTGTTCAACGCGCTGCCGTTCCCGGATTTGGATTTCAAGTTCGGCCGTGCGCTGCTCGACCTTGCGGCGAAGCTGGGTAATCCAGAGCACCGTGGCAGCCAAGACGCAGGCCAACATACCCAGAATAACCAACAGCTTTTCCAAAGTCCACCAGGGCGGCCGTGCCAGCACGGTGATATCCGACGGTGAGTCGAGCAACAGCTCAAAGGAAGTGATGTCCGGACCCACATTCTGACCGGCATACGTTCCGGTCAACTCCAACTGGCTTCCCGCCGGTATGTTCCGGACATTCTCATCCGCGCCCGGCAATCGGGCTAAAAACGATCTCAAACCCGCCCGCATCTCCAATACCTGCTCCGCCGGCGAATTTCTTTGGTCCACAAGGACTGCCTTCACCCGGACTCGAGTAGAATCCAGATCCGCGCGAATCAAATCGTCGGAGGCCAGCAGTGTGGCTTTGGGAAGAGCGGCATGACCGGTTTTGCGCGCCACTGCTTCATGCAAAACAGGTGAGGCAACGCTAAATTCAGGAAACCCCACCGCATCCACAAAGTCGCCGACGCTTAAATCCGCCGGATGCCTGGTAATAACCCGAACGCCGTTATTGCCATCCATCATGAAATATTCCGACTCCCGGACATGGATGATTTGCCCGGACACTTTTACCCGTTGAAATACGCTGGCCTGGGGATCAAACTGGAGCAGTTCGGACGCGGTTTTTCCCGGCGTGGAAAATAAATCCACCGGGGCCGGTTGATCCACGGTGATGCCGGCACCATAAATCCGAATTTCGCCCGCATTAACCCGGTGAGTCACATAATCCCAAGTGGCATACAGACATCCCCGCACGCGGATCAAGGCATCTTCATAACGCTCAAAATCCTGAGTATCGAGGCCGGCGACACGGAGGTCACATTTAATCCTACCACCTGAAGTGAGCAGAATCACGCCATCAGGCTGCACCGAAGAAAGAATACATTGGATTTCCACATATTGGGCATCCAAACTTCCGTTCATCAATTGATCCCAAGTGGGACGGACGGGTTCCGGAAGAACCCCGACCCCGAGATTATGCACCCGGCTGGCATTGACAACCGGAGCGAACAAGCTTGGATCAGTATTTCCTTCGACTTCCAAAAATTCCCCAATGCGGGGCGGGTCTGAACGGCTCTCGGAGAAATCAATGACATAAATCCCGCGTGTGGAATCCTGGATGGTAAAGGCCTGATGCGCGGGCAGAACCGAGGTGATAACGCCGCGGATTTTAACCGGGTATCCCAGTTGCGCCTCCTCGCGCTTCAAGCGGTGGACTTCAGCGGCAGTGAGGAGCAATGGAAGCTTTCCGGTATTGGTCACCGTGCCTTCAGCCATCGCCGAGGGAGGTTCCAATAATGCAATTTCCCGGCTGCCCGGGACTAATAAAACACCGAGCACTTCGCGACCGTCGCCGGCATAGGCGCTCTGGCAAAACCCCGTGGCGCGAATGCGATGATTCAAAAGAAGCGCAGGTGAGAGGCCGGAGCCGTTGGCGACTTCCACATGGATGCGGCTGGTTTCGGTGCTTAGTTCCACGTCCAAACCATCCGGCTTTTCACTCACAAACGTCACCTTTCCTTCAACTTCCGCCCATTGGCCATCCTCACCACGACGCAAAGTTTGACCAATAAGCAGGGGCTGTGGTTTGGGGAAAGTTGCCTGACCCATCACTCTCAACTGCAGCGAGGGTTCGCCTACGAATAACCGGCTACCGTCATCCGAGGTCGTATAGAAAGTGTATAGACCCTCCCGGGGAACATCCAGGAAGCCGGTGAAACAAATCCCCACATGCTCCGGCCGGGTCATGACACTCAAATCGAAGTTGGTCACCGTTCCGGTTTTGAAGACAGGCGATGAATTAAAATCCGGGAGGACTTCAGCCGGGGCTGCAGAACATTTGAAGTCAAGGCCGTTGACCCAGTTGCTCACTCCGTTTGCCTGATCCATTTGAACCCGAAAGAGCGCCGAATCTGGAATTATCCGCCGGGGCAATGCCGGTCCTTCATACTCAACTTTTAATCCATATTCCGCGATCCCGTTGAACCACTCGACCCGAAGCGGATTGCGCCCGGCCTTCAAAAAAACCGCGCCGGATTTTTCCACCATGGCGTGAACGCCGTCGTTGTCCACGACCGGTCCCATGACTCCGATCCTGAAACCGGCGCCCGTCGGTGTGACCGTGCCGTTTCCCTCCAAAATCACTCTTTGTCCCGACTCCAAAGATTCGCCGTGCAAATCCATTTCCAATTCCGCGGCACCGGAGTCATCCTTTAAGACGAATTTCCCCAGGCTTGGATTTGCCCACCAGACATCTCCTTCAAGACGGATGGAGTAGCTTGTTTTTGGGATCTGGGCGGCCAGAAGGCGGATTTGCCGGACATTGGTAATATCGGCTGAAACCGGTTGATCGAACGACGGATCCGCTTGCGCAATCCGGACGGTTAGTCCCGTACCCGGCATCAATCCGGAACAAACCGTCAGCAGCCACAACCGGATCAAGCAAGATGCGCGCATAAGGATTAGCATACCTCCTGGACATTGCTTTTGCATCAGGAATTTAGTTTTGAAATCGTTTTGGATTCACATGACGGCGCCGGGTAAAGATTTATTCAGCTATTCGATGCGCAATTGCCGGGACATGGCGGTGGTCTAACTCTTCGCCGGTTTTGTGTCAATACCAGGGACTGATCCCTTTAAACCATATTGGTTATATCCGTAATAATCAAATGACAATTCTTATCGCATCAGTTGTTGTAGTAAAATGCGTCTACAGCCGGTAATACATTGCCGGTAAAATCAAAGAGTGTGTAATTATCTACAACGTTAGGCTGTCCCAGTTCCCAGCCTTCGCCTGGAACGCAAATAAATATCGGGTCCCAGTATAGATCTCCAATGCATTGGCCCTGGTTGACCATTTTTAAGGCGTTAAAACAATTCAGCATGAACTCCTTCTGTCCCAATGGTGTGCTGGGGAACGGCTCCGGGCCGTTATTGGCCAGTTGTCCGGTGTAACCGTCACACAAATTGGTCGCCCAGTTATACCCCGTCTCCATAATGAGCACCGGCTTGTTGTAATTGGTGTACCAGGAGTTAATTTGGTCCCGGGCTTGTTCTGCCGTCAATCCGGTCCAATAGGGATAATATGAACAGCCAATAACGTCCCAATTGACGCCATAACTAACGGCTTGATTTAGAAACCAGGTAACCACACCTGAACTAACACCGGCCAAGTGCAAGACAACCTGCGATGAGGGAGAAACCGTCTTGACCCCTGCATAGCCAGCTATGAGCAGTTGTGCCAATTGTGGCCAGTTCGTCGTGCTTCCATAGGGAAGCAAAAACCCTCCATTGTTTATCTCATTGCCAAGGGAAACATATTCGGGTGTTGTGTCCTGTTCCTTCATCTCCGTCATAAAGTTAGTTGTGAAGTCATATACCGCATTGGTGAGCTGGGCGAAGGTATAATTCGTCCACGCCTGCGGCAGGTCGTTGGCCCAGCCATCGCTATAATAGAAAGTCAATTCGATTTGAAATCCCAGTGCTTTTGCCTGGGCAGCCAATGCCAAAATGTTCGTCGGGCTTTGGATCCCGACCGGCAGGTCGCTGTTGGTCGGACTCGGATCGTTATATAAACGAAGCCGGACGATATTGCAGCCGTGGTTCTGCAAGATTTGCAGGCAATTCATAGCCACACCATTGGTTTCATAATAAACCCCGCCCCCTTGCTCCACATAAGTCAATTCGGAAATGTCGGCGCCTTTCAAAAAATTGTAAGGAACGTCGTCTTTGATCAGCTGGATATCATCTACACAGCACCAATTGCCGCCGACCGTGTCATCAGAGCAAATACTGACGAGACATTGTCCGTTAGTGACATTAATTCCACGGACAATTGTGTTAGTCCATTGCGAAGAGATGGGCAGGCTGGTTATTTTGTTGTTTCCACTGATGTAGCAGTAACTCTGGCCACCGCTGTTTTCGACCATAGCTGTTAGTTTATAGTAGCCGTTGGGCAGATTTGTGACTAATTGAAAGGTTTGCACCTGGTAGGGCATGGAATTGCTCTGTTGCAGATAATTAGTACCGGTAAAGGCATCGCCGGTCTCAAGTGAAGCCGCAGCTGGATCACTTCCCGAATTTTGCCAGTAGGCAGCAGAGTTTCCGAGGTTTCCAGACTCAAAATCTTCGTCCTGCAATCCTCCGATTGAAAAAGCCGACAACCGGAAGAAAGTCGACGCGGTGCTCATCGGTATCATCGCCAAACCTTGCCCCGCGGTCCAGGTAAAATTGGTCCAGTTTATCAAATCTGGCGAGCTTTGAAGGCAAACATTCATGGCCGCAGGCCAAGATAGTGTAATCATTCCATTAGAGATCGAATTCACTGCGATATTAACCGTTTGCGAAGCGGCAATCTGGAAATTGTCAACACTAAGCGTTCCACCGGTCCCTTTATAAGTGAAAACCAGCCCGGCTCCGGTGATATTACCGGTTAAATTGCTCGAAACCACTGAACCGATGGTAGCGCTGCTCCCGGTTCCATTGCCGCTGACGGACAATGAATACCATTGTGAAGCGGCGGGATTGAATGTATTTGAATAGTTTGCATAAGGACCAACAACTGCGGGCACCGGCAAGGTATTCGTGGAAACAAACCAACTACTGCCGTTCATCTGCACGGCAAATCTCGCGGTCACATTTGTCGGCGTCAGAAAAGGCTGAATGTTGGCAGAAAATGTTATGCCAGAGTAAAGTGCCGGATTGATGGTCGGAAAAGTCGCCCCGGTTGTCGCAGAGATGGAGGTGGAAGTGTAAAATGCAGTCGTAGAGGCGGCAGACTGATTGGCGTATACGGCCCCAGCCCCCCCGGAAATTTGAAAAAGACGGTCCGGACTGTTTGGTATGTCATTGGCCCAGCCCACTGTGCTGACGGAGAAATCACCCGACAATCCCGGATAAGGAAACGTTTCCTGGTACAGCAATACCTGCGCGGGTTCGGGAACTCCAGGTTCGGAAGCTGCAGTAATTTGAAAATCATTGAAATCCAACTGCCGCCTGATGATACATCTGTTTGAAGAATGCCAACACCAGTAATGTTACCGGACACATTGGCATCTGCGAGCCCCCCAAGTGTTACACTCGTTCCACTAATGGCAAATGTGTTCCAGTTACTCGCCGTTGGATTATATGTCAGGGTCTGAAGTACAAAATTGGATCCAACGCCGGTACCAGGCAGAGTCATTGCTGTTGTCGAGGCATACCACGAACCTTCAACCTGAATTGCAAAATAATTGTTGGCATTGGTCGCCTGGTAGCTTTGTTGAGACTCGACGGAGAAAACCAATGAAGGATAGAGCGATGGATTGATGTCCGAAAATGACGCCGTCCCCAATGTTCCTTCGCCGGATGAATCCGTGGCAAAAATCGCGCTAGATGCGGCCGCCTCTCCACCGAGGTAAACTGTATTTTCTGGCAAAGTTTGACCGGTATTGTAATCCACCGCGCCGGATTGTGCATAAATGCCGTCATAACCGCTGAATGAACCGACGGCATTTGACCAACCCACCTGCGAAAGAGTGCCAGGACTGGAGGCACCGCCGAAAGTTTCTTCATATAAAGTTTGTGCCGAAACCAGAGTGGCCGTTACAAGAACGGCTATTATTGAGATTATCGTTTTTATATGCATTCTGACATATCCCATGGTTTCTTGCTCACGACCAGCGTGGACCTTTTGGGTGATTTTTTGTGATTTTCTTCTCTCGCCAGAGGTTTGCAAGCCCGTTTTCGAGTCCGCCCCCGGTTTTTCTCTGGCACGGGGGGCGTTTCGGCGCCATTTGCACCTTTTCACAAGCTTTTCGACCCG
>JBEKBA010000087.1:0-11823 GCA_050015635.1 Verrucomicrobiota bacterium | reverse complement strand
TAGGCTTCGGCATAGTCAGGTTTGAGTTCAATCGTCTTGTTGAAATCGGCCAGAGCACCGTCGAAGTCGCCTTTTTGAGCTTTTACATTACCACGACCATCGTAGGCGTCACCATCTTCTGGTTCTAGTTCGATAGCTTTATTGAAGTCGGCCAGAGCACCGTCCAAATCGCCCTTTTGAGCCTTTACATTGCCGCGATAAAAATATGCTAAAGCAAATTTTGGATTAAGTTCAATCGCTTTATTGCAATCGGCTAGCGCCCCATCCAAGTCGCCTTTGGCCGCTTTCGCACCGGCGCGATTGTAGTAGGCTCCAGCGTAGTCGGGTTTGTAGTTGGGTTTGAGTTCAATCGCCCTGTTGTAATCGGCCAGCGCACTGTCCAAGTCGCCTTTGGCTTGCTTAACATTTCCGCGAAAGATGTAGGCGTTAGCAAAATCGGGTTTAAGTTCAATCGCTTTGGTGTAATCGGCCAATGCCCCGTCCAAATCGCCTTTGGCTGCTTTCGCGTAACCGCTATTGAGGTAAACAGCTGCGTCATCGCCAAACGTAGAGGCGGTAATAAGAAATAAAATGGCCAGCAAGGAGAGAATTTTTTTCATAAGATTTGTGGCCAGCAGTTCCTATCGTCGCCAAAAAATCCGGGTTCAGGGAGTTGGATTAACAACTTTTTCCGGCTTCGTTATGTCGGCGCTCATTTGCGCGCGTAATTCGTTATCGCCGGATAGTGTCAGAACTTAAAATCCATGAGCAAGCCATGAGTGCATGATTCATCATGGCAATGGGGGCCAACCGCGACACGGTAATTGCGCCGTTTGCCCGTTGACCAATTCCTATTGGAACGAGAGGTTTCCAGCGAATAGTTTTAGAATTCGTTGCCAATGCAGCTCGGACGCCGGGCGGTCGTAAACGGGGG
The DNA here is from genome assembly GCA_050015635.1 of Verrucomicrobiota bacterium. Taxonomy (GTDB): domain Bacteria; phylum Verrucomicrobiota; class Verrucomicrobiia; order Limisphaerales; family UBA11358; genus UBA11358. The sequence continues at coordinate 10,910 of JBEKBA010000087.1, read as the reverse complement.
TATCGTTCACGGCGAAGCCGTGTTTGACATCGGGATAAACTTCAACCGTATGCTCCACGCCCGCGGATTGGAATGCCGATTCGAGTCGCTGTTTTTCCTCCGGCGTGAAATGAGGGTCGATGCCCGCGATGCCGACGTAAACGGCGGCGCGCATTTTCGAGGCCAGGAGATGGGGGCTGTCCGGCTGATCGGTCGCCAGGCGCGCGCCATGCAGCGAAGCGGCGGCGGCGATCCGGTCGGGAAAAGTTCCAGCGGCGGACAGCGCGAACGCGCCGCCCATGCAGTAGCCGACACAGCCGATGTTCCGGCCGGCGACGGAAGGCTGGAGTTCCAGAAAATCCAGGAAACTCGCGGTGTCCTCCATCACAAATTTATGGTTGAGCGACCGGAAAAGCGTCATCAGCCGGTCCCGTTCCGGACCCTCTTTGAACGCGGTTGCCGCATCGAACGGTTTGGCTGGACCTGAACGGTAGTAGAGATTGGGCAGGAGAACGTAGTAGCCGTTGGAGGCAAGTCTTTCGGCCATGTTGCACAGGGCGGGGCGGATGCCGATTCCGTCCATGTAAAAAATCACCGCCGGTCGCTTCTCTTTTTGCGGCGGACCAAAGAAATGGCACGGAGCGACACCGTCCTTCGTTTTAATTTCAATTGTTTGTGCGTTCATGTTTTTGGGTAATCACCTGTTCCGCGCGCAAACGGAAAAGGCCGGGCTGAATTAGACACGAATTTCATGAATTATACGAAGCATTTTTAGACATGGATTACACAAAGCAGCGTGACGCTGCACCCAATAATGAAAGCACATAATAACCGCCAAGACGCCAAGAACGCCAACCGAACTGCGTTTGGAATCAATGCGCCTCCGGCGCGGTGTTCCTGCCTTCAAACTGATACACTATCCACGATCCGGTAGTGGGTCAGTTTGAATTTGGTGCCATATCAGGAGGCTAATCCCTTGCGCTGTTTAGCCACTGTGCGGGCGACAATGTCCATGCCTAACGGATGACAACAGAAAATGTCGTCGGCCAGGAATCGGGCGTATTGGCAATTATCCGGACACGATACTAAACAATAAATCAAACCACCTATTGCCCCATGTGCGGCACAGCAAATAGAAGTATCCGGCAGTGATCTCGGTTCAGGATGGTTGCCGCTCGCGTCCAGCACAGCCCAATCCTTCTAAAAAGGCAGCTTATGAGTCAAGACAAAAGTCCGACAATTTCTTTCAAGCTCCAAACGCGGTCGTCACGGCGATTTAACATTTCATCAGCTTCCATTGGCTTGACTGCCGCAACCGTTCCAGTCAGTTTGCGCGCAAGTTTGGTGGAATTATGAAACAGACACGCCGCGAATTCGTTCGCACTCTTTTTGTTGCCAGTCAGGCAGTTGTGGCCAGCCGGTTTTTGTCCGCCGGTTTGCTGGCGGAAACGACACCGCCAGCATCGGCCAACGGATTAAACTTTCTGGTTTTTGGTGATTGGGGACGGCAGGGGGAACAAGATCAGGTCGAGGTCGCCGCGCAAATGGCGAAGGCATCCAAAAATCTCAATCCCAAGTTTATTATTTCCGTCGGCGATAATTTTTACGAGAACGGCGTCACATCGGTTGACGATCCACACTGGCAAAAATCGTTTGAAGAGGTTTATTACGACCCGGCGTTGCAGGTTCCGTGGTATTGCATTCTGGGCAATCACGATTACCACTCGAATTGCGACGCGCAGATTGCCTACGGCAAAATCAATCCGCGCTGGAAGATGCCGGCGCGTTACTACGTGGCGTCACAACCCATTGATGCGGCGACGACGGTTGATTTCTTTTATCTGGACACGACGCCGATGCTGCACAGTTATCGCAACGACAAAAATGCCGTAGCCAATGCCGCGACACAGGACGTTGCCGAACAACTCGACTGGTTCAAAGCCGCGCTCGCCGCGTCGCAGGCACAGTGGAAAATTGTCATCGGGCACCATCCGATTTACTCCGGCGGCGGACACGGCGACACGCCGGAATTGATCGAGAATATATTACCGCTGCTGCACCAATACAAAGTGCAGGCCTACTTCAACGGTCACGACCACGACTTGCAACATCTCCTGGCCGGCGAAGTGAACTTATTTGATTCCGGCGCCGGGTCGCAACACACACCGACTTTTTACACGAAACGCTCGAAGTTCGCCAAATCCTGTTCCGGCTTCACGACGGTTTCATTGCAGCCGGACAGGATGGACTTGCGCATGATCAATATTCACGGAACTCAAGTCTATGCCACCACGGTGGCGCGTTCTTAGAGCAACTCCATCAATTCTGTAGCGTACGCCTGCGCCCCTTCCGGGGTAACGGTGTTTGTTTCTGGGGGAAATATGGTAAAAAGCGTAATAAGTCATTCTTGACAAGCAGGAAACATAAAAATATAAGATAAATATGATATCTGTGATATACCGCAAAAGTGCGGTATGATACAGAGTTAGGTGGCGGCGCATATGTCACGTAAGCGTATCAACTCGATTATCTGGAGCATAGTCATAGCTGTTTTGTGGTATGTCTTATGTGTTGTTTTGTGTCTTATGGCAGATAACGAACAGCCACATCCATTGCTTGATATGGCGTATTTGGTTATGTTTTTCCCGGTACGTTATCTTCCCGGTTGGGAGGTTTGGAACAGCACGACATCAGCAATTTCTTTTCAAATATGGGGTTGGTATTCATTTATTGGAGGCATCACCAACTCTTTGTTGTGGGGATTCTTTCTTGTTTGGATATATCGTCTTGTCGCACGATTACTCACCGCTAAAAGTTTCGGAAAACATGAAGACGCCGCCTAACCATTTACTGGAGCCAATGCCAGTTGGCCGTTGCAGTTTGAGATTTGACAATGTGGTTCCGGCGTGGCTTATTTTTGGTCGTTAGACATCACTACGCACTCATGAAAAAACTCATACCGTATATTATCAGTTATCTCATCATTACGAGCGGCACAGCCGCGTACTTCCACTTTTTCGGACGCCCATTCGTCAGTCCATATCCACCCAATTCTGTCACCGTGATTACCACGTTGTCACACAACGAGTTGGCTGCCAAACTGCAGCAGGTTGGTTTGCCCGAAATACCACCCATGCGGACGATGACAGTGGGACCTGCCCATATGAACCTAGCGCATCATTTTGTGTATTATGCGGTCATTTTAGCGGCCTTTGCAGGCTTGACGTATTTTTTCCAGAGAGCGTTTCGCACCAATGTTATGAGCCACGACCATGATGTCTAACAATTCGCCGGAGCCAATGTCTTTTGGCGCTGGCCGTTCCGCTGTCGCGGTTCACGCCGCAGTTACGGCGCGGTTCAGTTTTGGTGGTTAGGCTGCGTTGCGTGCAAATTGGAATTCATCCCTTTACGAACGGATCTACCTGATCCATCGGTTATTTAATTGACCCAAGTTTCCAAAAGTGTCATGCTACAGCCGTTATTCCATGAAGGCTTTTGTTGATTTCACTTTATGGTGGGTTTTCAAAATGGCTTCAAAAGAAGGCGATCAATGAAAAGAGACCCATGCCCAGCCGCCGAAGTTGCTTTTGTCGTCAACCCCGCCAGAGCCGCCCGAATCTGGTTATTGTGCGCATCGTTGCTCGTCCAAATTCCGCTTCCGTCCCGAGCGGCGGAGCGACAATTCCTCCACGACAACCTCATATCCGCGGCAGTGACGAGCTCAGTCCCCGTCCGTCACCTATCACGCTGGACGAGGTTGAACCTGACGATCGGTCTGCCATTGCGGGACCGCGGAGGACTTACCAATCTGCTCCAGCAACTTTATGATCCGGCCAGCACCAATTACCATTGCTTTCTGACGCCGGAACAGTTCACGGCGAGGTTTGGCCCGACGGAACAGGATTATCAGGCTGTCGTCAGCTTTGCGCAATCGCACGGTCTGGTCGTAACCGCGAAACATCCCAACCGGACGCTGGTGAGTGTGCGGGGAACGGCGGCGGACGTAGAGCGGGCGTTCCATGTCACCTTGAACGAGTATCAGCACCCGACGGAATCCCGGACGTTTTATGCGCCGGATCGCGAGCCGTCCATTGATCTGACCGTGCCGGTGTTGGGCGTCAGCGGACTCGACAATTATGTCATTCCGCATCCTTGCCTGAAGCCGATCCCGCCCGGACAGGCAAAACCTGACCAGACCGGTTCGGGACCGAACGGGAATTATCTGGGAAAGGATTTTCGGTCGGCCTATGTTCCGGGGGTTACGCTCACGGGAACCGGTCAAACCGTCGGGCTATTGGAATTTGACTCCGGCTACTACCAAAGTGACGTCAGCGCCTATGAGAGTCTGGCTGGTTCGCCAAACGTGCCGGTCAGCGCCGTGTTATTGGACGGATACAGCGGGGGGGCCGGTGACGGTAATATTGAAGTGTCGTTGGACATTGAGATGGCGATTTCCATGGCGCCCGGACTGAATGGGGTGATTGTTTATGAAGGCTCCACGACCGATGACATTTTGAACCGGATGGCGACGGACGATCTGGCCAAGCAGATCGGGGCATCGTGGACTTATCCCATTGATGCAAACAGCGAACAAATTTTCCTGCAATATGCCGCGCAAGGCCAGTCTTTCTTCAACGCCTCCGGTGACAGCGGAGCTTATTCCGGGGCCATATCCACGCCCGCGGATGATCCGAACATCACGATCGTTGGCGGGACCGCCTTGACGACGAGCGGTGCGGGCGGCCCCTGGGCGTCGGAAACCACGTGGACACCCTACAGCGGCGGCGGTATCAGCACCCGCTATGCAATTCCAAGCTGGCAACAGGGCATTAACATGACTGCCAACCAGGGATCAGCCACGATGCGGAACATCCCGGATGTCGCGCTGACGGCTGACAATATTTACGTCATTTATGACAACGGCCAATCCGCCGATGTGGGCGGCACCAGTTGTGCGGTGCAACTGTGGGCCGCCTTCACCGCGCTGGTTAATCAACTGGCCTTGACCAACGGCGAGCCGACTGTCGGGTTTATCAATCCGGCCATCTATGGCATGGGCAAAGGGTCGAATAGCTTGAGCTACACCGCCCTCTTTCACGACATCACCACCGGGAACAATGAGAACTCGAGCAGTCCGACCCGGTTCTCGGCCGTGGCCGGCTACGATCTCTGCACGGGATGGGGCACGCCGTCGGGCGGCAATCTCATTACGGCCCTCGCACTACCCGAGCCTTTGCGAATCACACCCGCAGCGGGCGTAACTATAAGCGGGCCGGTGGGCGGGCCGTTCACCCCGGCAACGCAAACCTATTCCTTAACCAACAACGCGGGCGCCCCGCTGAATTGGAGCCTGGTCAATACTTCATTGTGGTTCAATGTTTCTCCGACCAACGGCACACTTGTTCCGGGCGGCCCGGCCACGACGGTCACCATAAGTCTGACTTCGGCAGCCACCAATCTGCCGGCAGGCAGTTATTCCACCACGCTATGGTTTACGAACTTGAGCGACAACTTCGTCCAAACCCGGCAGGCGACCCTGGCCGTGGTGACGCCGCCGATCATTACCGCGCAGCCGACCAATCAGGCATTACTCGTGGGAATGACGGCGAGTTTCAACGTCGGGATAATCTCCAACGCGTTTATGTTTTACCAATGGCAGGACAACGGGACGAATTTGAGTGATGGTGGCAATATTTCCGGTTCCGCCACCAGCACTTTAACCATCAGCAACGTGACTTCAGTCAATGTCGGAACCTATTCCGTGATCCTGAGCAATGCGGCTGGTGTGCTGGCCAGTTCCAATGCCTTCCTCACGATTGTGCCGTCCGCGCCGGTCATTATCCTCCAACCGACCAACCAGACAGTATTGCCGGGAGCGTCCGCCAATTTCAGCGTTGCGACGGTCGGGAACACGCCGTATTTCTACGAATGGCAGGCTAATGGAACTAATTTGGCCAATGGCGTCAATTTCTCCGGAGTGACCAACAGCACCCTGACGGTCAGCAATGTCTCGCCCGCCAACGTGGGCATTTATTCCGTCGTCGTCAGCAATACCATCGGCTCGGTGACGAGCACGGGTGCGGTGCTATCCACCATTTCGGTCACGGCGCCGGGGATAGCAATATCCACGCTTTGTTCTTTCAATGATGGCAACGCCGGCGGGTTTCTTTACAGTCCGCTGGCGCAGGGCGCGGACGGCAATTTTTACGGCACAACCGTTGAAGGCGGCACGGAGGGCGATGGCACGGTATTCAAAGTCACCACCAACGGGGCACTCACCACGCTGCTTTCATTCAACGGAGTTAACGGCGCCATTCTCTACGGTGGTCTGGATTTGGGCACTGATGGTTTCTGCTACGGCACGGCATACCTCGGCGGCAACTACGAAGACGGAACCGTATTCAAAATTACCACCTCGGGCGGGCTCTCTTATTCGGCAAAGTTCAATGGGAACAATGGAATGTATCCCGCGGCCGGATTGGTGCAGGGCAGTGACGGCAATTTTTACGGCACAACCCTCGAGGGCGGCGCTTACGGCTATGGCACAATATTCAGCATGACCGCCGCGGGCGCGCTGACCACCGTGGTTGCGTTCAATTATACGGACGGGGGTTATCCATCCGCGGTGCTGGTGCAAGGCAGCGACGGAAACTTCTACGGCACGACTGAAGACGGCGGCACCAATGGAGGCGCCGGGACGGTGTTCAAGATGACCCCTTCAGGCACGCTCACCACCCTTTACTCTTTCAGCGGCGGCAATGATGGATCGGTTCCCATTGCCGGCGTGGTTCAGGGTGTGGATGGCAATTTCTATGGCACCACTTACGAAGGTGGAACCCATGGCTTTGGCACGGTATTTAGAGTCACCGGTTCAGGCGCACTCACCACCCTTTACTCGTTTACAGGTGGAAGTGACGGTGAAAATCCGTGGGGCGGACTGGTTCAGGCCAGCGATGGCAATTTATACGGCACCACCCAGTCGGGCGGCACCTATGGCTTTGGCACGGTGTTTCAGATCGCTCCCACCGGGCCGCTGACCACCCTGGTTCAGTTTGAAAGCTACAACGGTGCAAATCCTTCCGCCGCCCTCATGCAGGGCACTAATGGGAACTTATATGGAACGACTCTATATGGCGGTTCCGGCGGCGATGGCACAATCTTCAAGATCACGATCAATGGCCCGCTTCAAATCACCGGGCAACCGGCGGATCAATCGGCCTACGTCGGAGGAAGCGCGCTCTTCACCGTGGCGACTTCCGGAAGTTCGCCCGTTTTCTACCAGTGGCAGCAGGACGGCATCAATCTCACCAATGGCGGCAATATTTCCGGTTCCACTACCGCAACCCTGCGAATCACAAACGTAACCGTGAGTGACGCCGCACTGTATTCCGTCATTGTGAGCAACGCCTTCAATTCCATCGTCAGCGATGATGCGGTTCTTGACGTGAACTTTTCACCGCCAGACATCACCACCCAACCGGCGAGCCAGACGTGCGTGGCAGGGACGACCGTGATGCTTTCAGTGGCCGCGCTCGGGGATCAGCCGTTGTTTTACCAATGGCAGGAGAACGGGACCAACCTGACTGATGGCGGCACCATCTCCGGTTCCGCCACGAGCACCCTGACCCTCGCCAACGTGACGGTGGCCAATGGCGGAAACTATTCGGTGATCGTGAGCAACGGACTATATGCGGTGTCCAGTGACGAGGCCGTGCTTACGGTGGTGTCCGTCACCCCGCCGTCGGCTTCCATGACCAACCTGCATTACTTCGCCGACTACAGCGATGGGGCATTTTCCTATGCGGGACTGATAGAAGGCGCCGACGGCAATCTCTACGGCACAGCGGAGGGTGGCGGCTCAAGTTATGATGGGTCGATTTTCAGAATGACTCTTTCCGGCGAACTGACACTCCTTGATAACTTTACCGGCGGTTCCAGTGGCGCGAACCCCTATGGCTGCCTGGTGCAGGCAACGAATCAATATTTCTACGGCACAACCTCAGAGGGCGGCGCTTACGGCAATGGCACACTGTTCAGGACGACGTACAGGGGCGCCTTGACCTTCCTATACTCGTTTACCGGCGGGGTAGATGGCGCTGATCCCATGGCCGGTTTGGCGCAAGGTTCCGATGGCAATTTATACGGCACAGCCCTCGAGGGCGGCTCGAATTCCTTTGGATCGGCATTCAAGATGACTCCGAACGGCGCGGTAACCGTTCTGCATGGGTTCACGGATGGCACCGATGGCGGCTATCCGTATGCCGGGTTGGTTCAGGGCAGGGACGGGAACTTCTATGGCACGACCCTTGAAGGCGGCGCAAGCGGTTATGGCACGGCATTCAGCCTGACCACAAACGGCACACTGACCACTTTGACTTCGTTCAATTACGCGAATGGCGGTTATCCTGAAGCCGGACTTGTTCAGGGCGCCGACGGAAATCTCTATGGCACGACGTTCGAAGGAGGCACCAACGGCGATGGCACGGTATTCAGACTGACCACCAATGGCACACTGACCACACTCTTTTCATTCGGCGGCACGAACGGCAGCTATCCTGCCGCCGCATTGGTGCAGGGCAACGACGGCAATTTTTATGGCACCGCCTCATCCGGCGGCGCAGGTGGCCAGGGCACCGCGTTCAAAATAACCACTAATGGCACGCTGACCACCTTGCTCTGGTTCGACGGACTCAATGGCGCGAATCCCCAAGCGGCTTTGGTGCAGGCCAGCGATGGCAATTTTTACGGCACCACACCCCAGGGTGGGACGGATTACGATCCTTCCGCCGGCGGTGGTTATGGCACGATTTTCCGCCTCACCGTGCCAGTCTTCATCAGCAACCCCTTCACGGGGACATCGGCCATCGCCTGTCTGCCCTATTCGGCCAACATGTCAGGCCAGGCAATTGCTCCATCGGGTGACACCCTCGCCTTTGCCAAGGTCAGCGGCCCAACCTGGCTGAATGTGGCAACCAACGGCGTTCTCTCCGGAACGCCCACAAACTCGGACATCGGCACGAATATTTTCGTAGTCAGCCTGACTGATTCCAACGGCGTCTCCGCCTCCGCCAGCATGGACATCGTCGTCATCCCCGACCCGCCACCCACATTCCTCAGCAATCCATTCACCGAACCATGGGCTAATGTGGACGAGGCGTATGCGGGCACGATTGCCACCAACGCCACAGCTCCATACCTTGGTGCTGGAGATATTCTTACGTTTGCCATGGTTAGCGGTCCGGCCTGGCTGAACATAGCGGCCAACGGCAGCTTGTCCGGAACGCCACAAGGACCAAACGGCGGCACCAACACGTTTGTGGTCAGCGTGACCGACCTGGGCGGATCTTCCAATACCGCAACGATGTTGCTCTATGTGAACAGCCCCCCCGCGTTCACGCCCCAGAACTTTACAAAGCCGGCCGCAACGGTCGGCCTGCCGTATTCCGGCACGATTGCCACGAATGCCACCGACCCTGACCTCGCTGCCGGTGACGTGCTGAGCTTTTATGTAATCACCGGCCCGGCTTGGCTCAACGTAGCCACCAACGGCACGCTTTCCGGTGCGCCCTCTGCCACAGACCTTGGCGTCAACACTTTCCTGGTGCTGGCTGTTAATTCCGGCGGTCTAGCTGGCGTTGGTACTTTGTCAATTCTCGTCAACGCAGACAGCCCGCCAACGTTCATCAGCAATCCGTTTACGGAGCCGCCAATCACAGCCGGACAATCCTATTCGGCTACGATTGCGACGAACGCCACCGATCCGAACTTTGGCGACGTACTGACTTTCTCTAAAGTCAGTGGACCGGGTTGGCTCAACGTCGCCGGCGACGGCAGCTTGTCCGGAACTCCGCTTTCCGCCAATGGTGGAACCAATATTTTCGTTGTAAGCGTGGAAGACTTCGAGGGCTTGTCCACAAACGCCACCCTGTTCATCAACGTGACGACCGTGCCAATTGTGGAGATGATCTCAATGCAGGGCACCAACCTGGTTCTGTATTGGACTGGCGGGGTCGCGCCCTATCAAGTGCAAACCACGACTAATCCGGGCAGTCCCAACTGGCAAAACATCGGGAGTGCAATCAGCGCGACTAACCTGATCCTCGCGCCAAGCAACCCTGATGCGTTTTATCGAATCCAAGGGCATTGATGCGTTGAAAAGCGACCATTCCGAGATTATCCGGCGTGGCTCAGTTTTGGTCGTCAGGCCAAAAGAAAACCAAAATGATACGCGCAGTAACAGAGTCGGATGCTCAAACAATCGCCGCTATTTACAACTATTACATTGAGAATACGGTAATCACTTTTGAAGAGCAGACCCTCTCCAAAAACGACATCATTGAACGCATTGAGAAGGTAAATGGTTCAAGCCTGCCCTGGCTTGTCGCCGAGGACTACGGAGCAGTCATCGGCTACGCTTACGCGACAAAATGGAATACACGCAGCGCGTACAGGCATACGGTTGAAACATCAGTTTATTTATCAAGTTCGTCCCTTTCAAAAGGCTGGGGAACCCAACTTTACAAAGCGCTTTTTGACTCACTGCGACACAATTCAATTCATGTTGTAATTGGAGGCATAACTCTTCCAAACCCAGCAAGCATTGCTTTGCATGAAAAGTTTGGCATGAAGAAAGCGGCTCACTTCAAAGAGGTGGGTTACAAATTCGGCCAATGGCTGGATGTGGGGTATTGGCAGACGGAATTGAATGCCTGACCAGCCACTGGAGTCAACGCCGGCCGGCTGGATTCCATACTGCTAAATCATCCGCAAACGGGTTGAGCGCGTGAATTCCACAACCCTTATTTCTTTGTAAGCGTCACGCCGAGCACCTCTTGACAGAACAACGGCAAGGAGTCGTAAGTGTCAGAGATAATATGCTACGACGTTTATGATGCGAGCCGTTGCACCGACCGGCGTGTTTTGCTCCAGGC
>JBEKBA010000086.1:0-11845 GCA_050015635.1 Verrucomicrobiota bacterium | reverse complement strand
CAGTTTGCGTGGCGCGATTGAACTGCTGGATGAGGACGCGCGCGCGGAAGTCCTCGACCTGTTCGCCGACAGCTATGGCGCGTTCAATACCTTTGTCAAAAAAACCTACCTCGGCGTCGTGCGATACGCGCCAAATCTTTGGGGCGGGATTTATTCGCTGCTGGAAAATCCGTTCGTCGAAAAACAACTTGGCGGTTTCACGCGTCTGCAAAACATGCTCGAAAAAATTCTGGCCGAGACCCAGCCGGATTGCGTCGTTTCCACCTATCCGGTTTATGCGCACGTCATCAAAAAAATTTATGGTAATAACGAGCGCCCGTTTCGTTTCATCACGATCGTCACCGATTCCATCAGCATCAATTCCGCGTGGTTTCGCGCGCCGAGCGATTTCTTCTGCGTGCCCAACGAAGCCAGCGCCGAAGTCCTGCGCAAAGGCGGCGTGCCGGAAAAACAAATTAAAACGCTTGGCTTTCCCGTCAGCCCTTCCTTTGCAAATCCGCCCGCTGAATTGCCCCTGCCCGTCGGGCGCGAACCGCGCCGCGTGCTATACATCATCAACACCGGCAAGAAAAAGGCGGGCAAGGCGGTTGACCGTTTGCTCGAACTGGACGACGTGCATCTTACCATCACCGTCGGGCGCGATCCCGAACTGCGCGCCGAGTTGATCGAGCGCACACGCAAACAGGCCGACCGCGTGCGCGTACTCGGCTGGACAAACCTGATGCCCGAATTGATGATGTCGCATCACCTCATCATCAGCAAAGCCGGCGGCGCGACCGTGCAGGAAGCCATTGCCGCGCGTTGTCCGATGATCGTCAATCAAGTCATCCCCGGCCAGGAAGAAGGCAACGCGGAATTGATCTGGCGCTGCGGCCTCGGGGCAATTGCGGAAAAAAACCGCGACGTTGCCGAACTCGTTGAAAATGCCTTTGCCAAGCGTGCCGCGCAATGGTCGGAGTGGCGCGCGAACCTGGAAAAAGTCAGCCGACCGAATGCCGCGAGAGACATCGCGGAATTGATTCTGGAAGAATCCGATCACGACAGACCCGGTCGCAAAGCCGTAAAACTTTTTGAGGTTGCTCCAGCACGCGTCATGCGTCCGGCGCCGCAAACGAACGGAAATGGCGAGCCCCGGCAGATGCTGCTCTGCGATTTTCATATTCACTCGAATTATTCCGACGGCAAGCTTTCCGTGCCGGAGATCATTGATTTTTACGGCGAGCACGGTTTTGATTGCATCTGCATCACCGACCATCTGGCCGACCCCAAGCGTTTGATCGGAAAATTGTCAGAGCTGGCAAATCTCACGCTTGGGCCGGAACAGGTCGAAGAATACTTTGCCGTGATCGAGCGCGAACGCCGGCGCGCGTGGCGGCGTTACAAGATGCTGGTGATGACCGGCATCGAGTTCAACAAGGACGGCTACACGCGAAAAACCTCCGCTCACCTGCTCGGCATTGATTTGAAGTCGCCGATTGACGCCTCACTCGACATTCCCGAAATCATCGCGCGGATTCATTCGCAGGGCGGACTGGCCGTCGCGTCGCACCCGCACATCATGAAAAGTGAATGGGGCAAGAACACGCTTTATCTTTGGGAAAACCAGGAAAGATTCGCGCCACTGCTCGATGCGTGGGAAATCGCGAACCGCAACAACATCTTCAACGACATCGGCCTTAAGCGGCTGCCGTTCATCGCCAACAGCGACTTCCACAAACCCAAGCACATTTACTCGTGGAAAACGCTCATCCATTGCGAAAAAGATTCCGAAGCCATCAAGGAATGCATCCGCCGCAACGAACACGTCGCCATCACGCTTTATCGCGACTTCACCAATGCATCGTCAAAATTGTCACGCCACGGTTTTGATTCGCCTGCCGCCGCCATTCATTATTTTCAGGACCGGCTTCCGTTGCGCGCAATCAACGGCTAGGATAATTTCATTTTCCGCGGGCCGGTCGAATTTCCACGTGACTCCCCAATCAATTCAGGGAGGATGCCGTGCATCCGCCTTTTTGTGGCCATGACCGGCCGGCAGGTCGCTGCCGCCGTGGTTTCGATTATTTTGCGCGGAGTCCGGACTTAATGCGTGGATCGTATTCACACCAGAAACCGGCCAAGCATTGAGTCATCCGGAGCGGCTTCATGCCAGCGTCCAGTTTGGAATTATTTCCTGATCAAGCGGTGTTGGCTTGATATCGGCCAATAATTTTCGCTCTGCCAGAATGCCAATCATCGCCGCGTTGTCAGTGCAAAAAATTTTTCCGGCAAGACGCAATGTGAAGCCTTCCTGCCCGCACGCACGCGTCAGTTCGCGTCGCAGCGCGCTATTGCACATCACACCGCCCGAAGCAGTGACGCATCGGACGCCGTTGCGTTTCGCGGCGCGGATGGTTTTTGCGACGAGCACTTCGACAATGGCCGCCTGTATACTGGCACACAGGTTGCGGATTTTTTGCGGGTCATTCAGTAATGTCGGATGGTCGCGGATAAAGTAGCGCACGGACGTTTTCAGGCCGCTGAAACTGAAGTCGTCGCCCGGGTCGTGGATGAGCGGTCGCGGAAAGTCGAAGGCTTTCAAGTTCCCCTGCTCCGCCAGCCGGTCAATCTCCGCTCCGGCGGGATAAACGAGTCCCATCAACTTACCGGTTTTGTCGAAACATTCACCCGCAGCGTCGTCAATCGTCGAGCCGAGGACGCAATGGTCAAGTTCGGACTGCACCAAAACGAGCATGGTGTGCCCGCCGCTGACGATAAGCGAGACGTTCGGTTGGAACGCACTGAAGTCGGCGGCAGGCGGGGTGCCTTGAATCCATGGCGAATACAAATGTGCTTCGTGATGATTGATCCCGATGAACGGTATCCGCAGCGCGAATGCAACAGTTTGCGCTGCCTTGCAGCCGACAAGCAACGCAGACGCCAATCCCGGTCCTTGCGTGGCGGCGATGGCGGTGAGTTGTTCCACCTTCACACCGGCTTCATTCAAAGCTGATTGCGCGACGGGGATCAGATTCCGCAAGTGTTCGCGCGCGGCGAGTTCGGGCACGACGCCACCGTATTCGGCGTGCAGTTTGACTTGCGAGGAGACCGCGCTGGACAAAATTTTTCCGTCACGCACGACGGCGGCGCTGGTTTCGTCGCAGGAAGTCTCAAAGGCAAGCAGTGTCATTCATTTCGCCGCGACTTTTTCCGGCTTTAAAAGCTCGCCGTAAAGCAGAATGCCTTTGAGCAAATCCTCGGCGCGTTCGAGTTGCGTGTCTTGAATTTTTTCGACGCGGGCACGATTTATTTCATCCAGTGATTCGACGCCGCCGGGCGAGCGTTTGAGGAGCAACGCGGATTCTTCCTCATCACTCATCGGCACAAAAATATCCGGCGTGATGCCGTGCTCATGAATGACTTTGTGGGCGGGCGTATAATATTTGGCGACCGTCAGCTTGAGCGCCGAGCCATCGTCGAGCGGAAAAATGCTCTGCACCGAGCCTTTGCCGAAGGTTTTCTCGCCGAGAATCACCGCGCGATGCAAATCCTGCAAACAGCCGGTGACAATTTCAGCCGCGCTCGCGCTGCCAAGATTCACCAGCACGACAATCGGTTCGCCCGGCAATTCATCGCCGCGGCCATCGGCGCGAAGAACGGAATTTTCGTCCGGATCGCGGCCTTCGGTCGTGACGACAAGCTGTCCACGCGGCAAAAATTTTCCGCAAACGTCCACGGCTTCGTCAAGCAAGCCGCCGGGATTCCACCGCAAATCAAGGATCAACGCCTTCATACCCTGCGCGTGGAGTTTTTGCAGCGCGGCTTCGAGTTCGTCCCCGGTCTTATCCTCGAACTCCGTGATGCGGATGTAGCCGATTTTGTCCGGGCCGAGTGGAAAATTCCTTTTGCCGTTGATGTCCTGGACCATGTCCATCTGAATGATCGCGCGCGTAAGCGTAAAATCTTTTTGCATTCCAGTCGCCGGTCGTTGAATCGTGATGGTGACCTGCGTTCCCGATTCGCCGCGCAATTCCTTCACCGCATCCTCCAAAGCGTCCTCCAAAGGTAATTTGTCCACGTTCCCGCCGTTAATTTTGACGATGCGGTCGCCGGACAAAACGCCCGCGCGAAAGCCCGGCGAATCGTCCATCGGCGCGACAACCGTGACGAAACCGTCCTTCAACGCGACGACGAGGCCGAGGCCGCCGAACTGCCCCTCCGTGTCGTCCTGCAACTGCTGATAATCGTCCGCGTCCATGAATTCGCTGTGCGGATCAAGCGAGCCGATCATGCCTTTGAGCGCCGCGTAAACCAGTTCGCGATACGTCAGGTTCTGGCCGTCCACATAACTCGTTCGCACCTTTTGCAACACGTCGGCGAAAATTTCCATATTCGCATCCGCCGAATCCTTTTGATCCGCCGCGCGCGCTGAACTCAAATAAATCCGCGCGCCAATCAATAAATTCAGCGCGAGCAATACCGTGACCGAACCAAAAATCAAACGCCGTTTCATAAGCACAAAAAAATACCACAAAGGCACCGAGACACAAAGTTTTTGGAAGTTCTTTGCGCCCCGGCATCTTAGTGGTTAAGAAGCCTGCAATAATGCTTCGATGAATGGCAAATCGCCCGGCACGGTAACTTTGGGATTGGGTGTTGGGCTCGAAACCAGACGAACCGGCTGGCTGATCAATTCACACGCCGCCGTGTCGTCGGTGAAAATCAAGTTTTTTCGCCGCACAACAGACATTGCGTGTCGAATAATTTCAACGCGAAAAGTCTGCGGTGTCTGGACCGACCAAAGTTTTGCGCGGTCGAGCGTGCGCGCAATTGTTTTGCCGTCCGCAGATTCCTTGATGGTATCCGTCACTTGTTGAGCCGCAACCGCCGCCCCAGTTTCGCGCGCCGCAACAATCGTCGCGGCAATCAAAGTCTCGTTCGTGCATGGTCGTGCGACGTCCTGAATCGCCACGATTTCTGTTTTCAGCGACAATGCTTCCAGCCCGTTCCAAACTGAATCCTGCCGTTCCGCACCGCCAACGACGACGCAAAACGGCTTTTGAAAATGAAATTTTGCCGCGAGTTCCGCAAATTGTGTCTGCATTCCGTCACGGACGACGAGAATAATTTCGCCAATGCACTTCGCATCGTTGAATTTTTGCCACGTGTGCGCGACAATGGGGCGACCAGCGACCTCGAGCCACAATTTGTCCACGCCCGCACCCATGCGAGCGCCTTTGCCGGCGGCTACAAGAATGGCAGCGTTCATTTGAAGAAAATTGCCGCTGCGGTTTTGACTTAACCAATGCGCCAGACGATGCGCGCCTTGTTCAAATCATACTGCGACATTTGCATTTTCACACGGTCGCCCACGGTGAGCCGGACGAAGCGCTTGCGCATCTTGCCAGAAATGGTTGCGAGAACTTGATGCTTGTTGTCCAGTTCGACGCGAAACATCGTTCCGGCCAGCACCGTTAAAATTCGCCCTTCAACTTCAATATGTTCTTCCATGAATCAAGGCGAATCTACTCAACGGGGCGCAGGCAGGCGATAAAAATTTCAACGTGAAAATAAAGCAGGGCGACGCTCACGTGGAACGCCGCCCCGACAAAGTAAATTACTGGCATCAGTAGCGATCACGACCGCCGCCACCACCACGACCACCACCACCGCCACCGCCGCCGTATTCACGGCGTGGACCGCGATCACCGCGGGGACGCTCTTCTTTCGGACGCGCGATATTGACCGTCAACGCGCGATCACCCAAGCTTGCGCCGTTCATGGCTTCAATCGCCTTCTGGGCTTCTTCAGGAGTGGACATGGTGACAAACGCGAAGCCGCGTGAACGACCGCTCATCCGGTCCATCATTAGATTTGCCTCGACGACCGTGCCGTGCGCGGCGAACGCCTCCTGAATCTCGTTTTCAGTGGTGTTGAAGGAAAGATTTCCCACAAACAATTTCGTACTCATACTTGGTCTTGCTGTTCAAGACTAACCGCTCTTCTCGGACTGTTCCCGACTACCGGGTTTCAAATCATCACTGAACCACGTTCACCTGAAGATTTACCATGACCTGAACAAGACAGGTTATCCAACAGACGGCGCAACTTTAGCCATTCCCTGAATAATTGCAAGTCAATTTTCAGAACCCGCTCACCTCAAGCACGTTGCCAATCCAAAACCTTCAATTGCACCGCCCGGCGACCATTGAATTCATTCATCTGCGGCGCAAACGCGAGGTCAAATTTTCCGACCGGCAACGACTTGTCACCGCCATTCCACCAGACCGCTTCGCAGGTCGCCGTGCCATCTGTCACCCAAAGTTTGACGTGCCGTTTCTCCTTGCCCATCCGCTGAAGTGGTCGCGCCTGCGTAAGATTGCGCGCGCAAAATTGCACGCCGGGATTCCCCTGCCCCGTCGGTTTCAAACGCGCCAGTTCGCCGAGTGTTCCAAAATTGATTTCATCCAAGTCAACTTCCGCATCCAAGCGCAACGGCGGTTGTAAATCTTCCGGCTTCAAACTGCGACGCGCCAATTCGTTCAACCGCTGTCGCAACGCGCCAATTTTCTCCGGCGCAATACTCAAGCCCGCTGCCATCGCATGACCGCCGTGGCGCGCGAGCAAATCGCCGCACTCGCTCAATGCCGCCGCCAAATCAAAACCGGCGATGCTACGACCCGAACCGCGCCATTCGCCACCGTCACCGCCAATGATGATCGTCGGGCGATAAAATTCCTGCAACACGCGCGACGCGACAATGCCGACGACGCCGATGTGCCAGAGCAGTTGTCCTTCGACGATGACAAAATCAGTTTCGGGATTAAACCTCGCACGGATGGCACCGATGACTTCCTCGACGATGCCGCGCTCGATCTTTTGCCGCTCGCGATTTCGCAAGTCGAGATTTTGCGCGAGCGGCACCGCTTCGGCCAAATCGCGAGAGAGAATCAAATGCAGCGATTCATCGGCGGTTTCGAGCCGGCCGGCGGCGTTCAGTCGCGGCGCGAGTTCAAAACCAACGTCGAATGTGCCGAGTTTGTCCGGCGATTGCGCAACTTTCTTCAACGCGACCAGGCCGGAACGTTGCGTCACGTTCAATCGTTCCAAGCCGGCGGAGACAAGAATCCGATTTTCGCCGATGAGCGGCACAAGGTCTGCAATTGTGCCGAGCGCAACCAAATCCAGCAGTGGTCGCAAATCGAATTCCGCCGCGCCGGACAAATTAATTTCGCGTCCGCGCTTGATGATTGCGTGCGCGAGTTTGAATGCCAGACCAACGGAACAGAGTTCGCGCGATGAAATTTCATCTTCGCCGGCGAGTTGCGGATTCACCAGCGCGACAGCATCTGGCGCGGGCGAAGAAACTTGATGATGGTCGAGCACAATCACATCCACGCCGCGGGCGCGGAGCGAGTTGATTGTATCAACGGCGGTGGAACCGCAGTCCACGGCGAGCAGGAGCGCCGTCGGAAATTTTATTAGACAATTTTTAACGCCGTCCGCACTCAAGCCGTAGCCTTCGTCCATCCGATTCGGCAAATAGAAATCCACTTTCCAGCCAAGCGCACGCAGAACTTCGACAAGTAGCGCGGTGGAAGTGATGCCGTCCACGTCATAGTCGCCAAAAATGACGAGCGGTTCATTTTGCTCACGGGCGCGGAGCAATCGTTCGATGGCGGCGCTCAGGTTCGGCAATAAAAACGGGTCGGCAAGATTCCTGAGCCGCGGCTGGAGGAAATTTTCGATGATTGATGGCTCGCTGAAACCACGATTAAGCAGGCACTGCGCAAGCAATGGGGAAATTTTGAACAAAACCGCCAATTGACCTGCAAGCAACGGTTGCGGCGGCGCAAACATCCAGCGGAATTTCATTGCACGGCCTTTTTTTCGCGCTGCGCGGCGGTGACGGACAGGGTGATGGAAATTAAAAGAATTGCGGCAATGACAAGCAGCGAAACACCCGCGGGAATTTCAATTTGAAACCATTTTGGCTCGTGGCCGTGCGGATCGAGCAGCATTTTTACACCGATGAAAACCAGCACGACAGACAGGCCGAATTTCAAATAGCGGAAACAGCCGAGCGCGCCGGCAAGGAGAAAATACATCGAACGCAGGCCAAGGACGGCGAAGACATTTGAGGTGAAGACGATGAATGCCTTTTGGGTCACGGAAAAAACCGCCGGCACAGAATCCACGGCAAAAATCAAATCGGTCGTCTCGACCAGCAACAACACCAACGCAAGCGGTGTGAGGGCACGACGCGCGTTGAGCCGTGTGAAAAATTTGTGGCCGTCGAAGTCAGACGCGACGGGGAAAAACTTTTTAACCAGGCGCAATACAAGATTTTTCCCAAGTTGCACGGTTTCCTGTCTTGCAAAAAACATTCTGGCACCGGCAAAAACGAGGAACGCGCCAAAGACGTAAAGCACCCAACCGAACCGGTGGATGAGCGCAACGCCTACGGCGATCATCGCGCCGCGCATCAGGAGCGCACCAAGGATTCCCCAAAAGAGAACGCGATGCTGAAATTCCAGCGGCACGCGAAACCACGCAAAAATGAGCGCAATAACAAGAATGTTGTCGAGTGAAAGTGAAAGCTCGATGAGGTAGCCAGCGGTAAATTGAATCGCTTCCTCGTGACCGCGCCAATAAATCATGGCGACGGAAAAAAGCATTGCCAGCGCAAACCACAACGCGCTCCACGCGAGGGCTTCCTTGAATTTGACAAGACGCGCGCCGCGATGAAATACGCCTAAATCAAACGCGAGAAAGATTAATACGCAGAGAATGAAACCCGCCCAGTGCCACGGCGTGATTTCAATGAAACCAAGCATGGTTTTGAATCGTCAGACTTTCGCCGACACGGCGTTTTGCAGCGTCACCTGTGATGTGCCGATCTTCGGACGTTCGCCCTTGTGCCACCACAGCACGAGCGTACTGGCGATATAGATGGATGAATACGTTCCGGTGATGATGCCAACGAGGAACGTGAACGCGAAGTCGTTGATAACGCCGCCGCCGAAAACATAAAGCGACAACGTGGCCAGAAACACCGTGCCGGACGTTATGATTGTGCGGCTCAAAGTCTGGTTGAGTGCCTGATTGATGACTTCCTTGAACGAACCGCGCATGCCAAGTTTCAAGTCTTCACGGATGCGGTCGAAGATGACGATTTTGTCGTTGATCGAAAAACCGATGATGGTCAGAACCGCCGCGACGACGGTGGCATTGAACTCGCGTCCCGAAATACCGTTGGCAATGCAATAGCAGCCGATGGCGAGCAGCACATCGTGAACGACCGCGACCACCGCGCCCACGGCGAAGGAAAATTCGTAGCGGACCGCGACATAAACCAAAATGCCGAAGAGCGCCAACAACGAAGCAACAATCGCCGAACGCCGAATTTCCCTGCCGATCACCGCGCCGACCTGCTGCTGGCCGATGGCTTTGAATTGCGCCTGCGGGAATTTTGTTTCCAGCGCCTGAATCACTTTGCCCGCCGAACCGGAGGATGTCGTCACGCGCAGCGTTTCACTGCCGCCGGACACGTCTTTTTGATATTGGATTTGCGAATCCTGTTCGCCCGCCGCGGCCAGCACGGAACGAATCTGATCCACCCCAATTTTTTGCGAGAAACTGAAGGTTGTGCTGTCACCGCCCAAAAAGTCCACACCAAACAATTTTTCACCACGGGCAAAAGCGCCGTAGCCGAGCGAGAGGACAATGAATGTCCAGGTTATGATGAACAGAGGCGTGGCGATTTTCATGAAATCAACCTTGGCACTGCGAATAAGATGGAACATCCGTAGCGATTTCAAAATGTTGCGATCGAGCAGGAAGTTGAAGATGAGGCGCGTTACGACGAGCGCGGTGAACAGGCTCGCAGCAACACCGATGGTCAGCGTCACACCGAACCCTTTGATTTCGCCCGTGCCCATGAAAATCAAAATGATGGAGGAAATGAGCGTCGTGACGTGCGAGTCAAAAATCGTGCCGAACGCGCGGGCGTAACCGGCGTCAATCGCGCCGCGCAGTGATTTGCCCTTGGCGATTTCTTCGCGCAGACGTTCGTAAATCAGCACGTTCGCATCCACCGCCATGCCGATGGTGAGGACCACGCCCGCAATGCCCGGCAGCGTAAGCGTCGTGCCGATGGAACACATGACCCCGAGCAGAATAATGATGTTCGTGACGAGCGCGATGTTCGCCGTGATGCCCGCGATCCAATAATAGCAAAGCATGAACGCGGAAACAAAAATGACGGCGGCGATGGACGCACGAATGCTACTGCGAATGGAGTCCAAGCCGAGCGTCGGCGAAACGTCGCTGGAATAAACAATATGGAGCGGCGCGCGCAGCGGGTTTTGCAGGACGTTGGCGATCTCAAACGCCTCTTTTTCCCCGTAACTGCCGGTGATCTGACCGTTGCCGCCTTCAATCGCGCCTTGAATGGTTGGCGCGGTTTCCAACTCGCCATCAAGAATGATGGCAAGTTTGTGCCCGATATTTTCACGGGTAACTTGGGCAAATTTTTTCGCGCCATCGTCATTGAGCGTGAAGTCAATTTGCGGCTCGCCCAAATTTCCGCGCACAACCATCGCATTTTTGACTATGTCACCATACAGGCCATTCTCCGGCTTTTTCTTCACCACATATTCTTCAACAATCGGCGGGCCGTCCGCCTGCTGGCTGATGTGCTTGAGTATTTCGTAGCCGGGAGGAATCACAATCTGTTCGCCCTTTTGCCTGGCAGCAATTATTTCATCGCTGTCGTCCTTCACCATCCGAAATTCCAGATACGCGGCCTGCTGAATTTGTCTTTTGGCGCTTTCCTTATCCGATTCCGACAATCCGGGCAGTTGAATCAAAATGCGGTTGCCGCCGGCGGATTGAATCACCGGCTCGGCCACTCCAAATTTGTCAATGCGTTTGCGCAAAACCTCAACGGCCTGCGACAACGCCCCGCTCGTCACGTCCGCGCGCTGCGCTGCGTTCGTATCCGCCTGAAAAAGCGTGTTCGTGTCCATCTCGACGAGGAATGACGTGCCGCCCTGCAAATCGAGGCCGAGCTTGATCCTGCCCGCCGCGTCACGCTGCAGCTGGTTCAAAATGAACATCGTCGGGTGCAACTCATTTTTCGCATCGATGAACGGAAAATAATTTTGAATGTCATTGGTGCCGATGGCTTCCTCCAAACTGGCAAACTCACTGTTCGTGGCCGCTTTTTGGAGCGGCGCGAGCTGTTGCAAAATGTTTGTGAATGCCGTGTCCGGATTTTCCGCGCGCGACGAAAATTGCTGGATCAAATCGCGCGAGGTCGGCGGGTAAATTTCATAAAGCGCCCAGAGGACGACGAGGACGACGAAAATGAATTTCCAACGATCGTTTTTTCTCATGGCCGGATCAGGATTCGGTCGCGGCGGCGCCTTCGAGAATCTGGGTCACGGAAGATTTGGTGACTTCCATTTTGGCATCGGCGGAACGAAGTGAAACCGTAGTATCCTTGACCGTAATGACAACGCCGACGATGCCGCTGGATGTGACGACCTTGTCGCCGGACTTGAGAGCCTTAAGCAATTCCGCCTGCTTTTTGCGCTGCTGGCTCTGCGGACGAAAGACGATGAAATACATCATGACAAATATCAAACCGATAAAAATAAACGGACTGCCAAGTAATGATTGTACCGGCGTTGTCGGGGTGCCCTGCGTTGCGGGTTGGGCCGTTGGCGGCGCGGCTGCGTCCGCCAAAATTCCATTCAAGCGATATATGTCCATAATTTGAAAGTGGCCGGATACTGTAAGAAAGCACGCACGCTTGGGCAAGCCTTATTGGTTGAAACAAGGCGGACCGCCGGATCACGCC
>JBEKBA010000085.1:0-12053 GCA_050015635.1 Verrucomicrobiota bacterium | reverse complement strand
CAGCGTATTGAATGGTAAGTAATTTGCAACTTGCTTCAACGCTTCCTTGTAAACGTCACCCGCCTCCCGACCGCAGACAAACGGATAAATAAAACCTGGATACCAAACCTCGCAGTTTGGCGAATAGGGGGAACCGTCATCTTTACACCGAATCGATCGGGAACTTTCGTAATCATAAGTGACGCCTCTCGGCGGTGTCGCTACTGCGACAACTCCCATGTAAGGCCGGGTTAAATTTTTGTCCTGTTTTGCCAGTTTTTCCAAGCGACTGAAAACTCCGCCAATATCCTGCCCACCAACCGTGTCGCCAGATTTCTTGACGGAAATAAAAAGTCTAAGACCGCGTGAGAACTTTGGTGTTTCAAGTTCTGCTTCAACATCACCCTCACGTTTACCATCATAGACCTGCTTATATTGAGTTTTCATCAACTCAATCACAAGAAACTGATAAAAATTTCCGATTTTCATTCTGTGCCGTTGCATTTCGTGGGCGATGGCATCCATTTCAAATACTTCCTCAAGTTTGCACTGGCTGAGAAACGATGGATTGAGAATCGGATCGCTACGTCCTTGTAAATGTCCCAAGCACATCGCAACCAATTGCACCGGCGACAAGTGTGGCGAGGTTTGTGTTCCAGTTTTCTTTCGGAGAGTCCGCTCGAATGCCGCTTTTATTGCACCTTGTAATTTTTGATCCGCCAGCGGCTTCGGGCGCGGGAAAAGTTCATCACTGGCAACATAACTGCCTGAACGTCGTGGATATGGCTGAAGTGCTGATTGCTTTCGTGTTGAATTGGTTGCCACGGATTTGTTTTGTCATCTCCCGCACAGACAGTCAACGGCTTTCCGACATCCCTTTCTTGCTTGCGCTCCACATGGGAGATTAAAGTTGATTCATGTCGCACGCGGACTTTGTTCATCTTCATTTGCACACCGAGTATTCGTTGCTCGATGGGGCGTGCCGTTTGGATCGGCTGATGGACAAGGCGCGTGAACTGAAATTTCCCGCGCTGGCCATCACCGACCACGGCGCGATGCACGGCGTGATTGATTTTTATCAGACCGCCCGCGAAAAGGGCATCAAACCCATCATCGGCTGCGAAGTTTATGTCGCGCCGGGCAGCCGGCTGGAAAAGAAAACCAGCGGCGGCGGCGGGCGTGATGTTTATCACCACCTCGGCCTGCTCGCAAAGGATGAGGCCGGCTACAAAAATCTCATCAAACTCACGACCGCCGCGCATTTGGAGGGTTATTACTACAAGCCGCGCATTGATAAAGAAATCCTTGCCGGGCACAAGGAAGGATTGATTGTGATGTCCGGCTGTCTCGCCAGCGAAATCCCGGATTTAATTCTTAAGGATCAAATTGCCAAGGCGCGTGAGGCCGTGGATTGGTTCAAGCAAACGCTGGGCGCGGATAATTTTTATCTCGAACTGCAAAATCACGGCGTCCCGGATCAGGTCAAGGTCAACCAACATTTGATTCCATGGGCCACTGAATTTGGCCTGAAGCTGGTCGCGACGAATGACGTTCACTACATCAACAAAACCGATTCGCACGCGCACGATTGCCTGGTCTGCATCGGCACACAGGATCTTTTGAGCAATCCGAAACGGATGAGCGCGAACTACCCGGCGGAGCAATTTTATCTGCGCACCGCCGAGGAGATGAAAGCGCGCTTTGCCGAAACGCCGGATGCAGTCAAAAATACTTTAGAGGTCGCGGAAAAGTGCAATCTGGAAATCGTGTTCGGCAAGCTGCACTATCCGGTTTTTCATCCGCCGGAGCATTTCACACGTGAAGGTTACCTGCGCAAGCTGCTCGCCGAAGGTTTGCAAAAGCGTTACGGAATCCAGGCGCAGGCCAAAGGTCACGAATTTGCCATCGAGCGCGTCGAAGACCCGACGCGGCTGCCGACTTATTCCAAAAATGGAACTGAAAATCCGGACGCAGCGGTCAAAGCCATCATTGACCGTTTACAACTCGAACTCAAAGTCATCGAGAAAACCGGTTTCTTGAGTTACTTTCTGATTGTCGGGGATTTCATCCGTTACGGACACGAACAGGGCATCGCGTGCGTCGCGCGCGGTTCCGCCGCCGGTTCGATTGTCACTTACCTGCTGGAAATTTCGAACGTGGACCCGATCCGTTACGGTTTGCTGTTCGAGCGGTTTCTGAACCCCGAACGAGTCAATCCACCGGACATTGACATTGATTTTGCCGACGACCGGCGGGCGGACGTGATCAAATACGTTTCGGAAAAATACGGCAAAGATTCCGTCGCGCAAATCATCACGTTCGGCACGATGGGCGCGAAGTCCGTCGTCCGCGATGTTGCGCGCGTGATGGGCTTGAGTTACGGCGAGGGCGACCGGCTCGCCAAAATGATTCCGTTCGATCTGAAAATGACGCTCGAAAAGGCGATCAGGCAATCTCCCGAACTCAAGGCCGCTTACGAAAATGAAGGCGTCACGCGCGAGCTGATTGACACCGCGCTCATTCTGGAAGACATCACCCGTAACGCTTCGGTCCACGCCGCCGGGGTCGTCATTGGCGACCAGCCACTCGTGAATTTGCTGCCGCTCAAACAGGACGAAGATGGTTCACTCGTGACGCAATACGCAATGAATCCTGTCGGCGATCTCGGCCTGCTGAAAATGGATTTTCTCGGGCTGAAAACCTTGACCGTCATCCGTAATACCTGCGAAATGGTCAAACGCACGCAGGGAATCGAAATTCCGATTGAAAATCTTCCGCTCGACGATGCGAAGACTTACGATTTGCTGAACAAGGCGGAAACGCTGGGCATTTTTCAATTGGAATCCGGCGGGATGCGCGATCTCTGTCGCAAATTTCAAATCAGTTCCATCGAACATATCACCGCGCTCATCGCGCTTTATCGTCCGGGTCCGATGGAACTTATTCCAGAATACATCAAGCGCCGCCACGGCGAAGTGAAAATCGAATACGAGCATCCCCTGCTCGAACCCATTACCCAGGAGACTTACGGAATTTTGATTTATCAGGAACAAGTGATGCAGGCGGCTCAAGTGCTGGCGGGCTACACGCTTGGCGGCGCGGATTTGCTGCGGCGCGCGATGGGCAAAAAGAAAGTCGAGGAAATGCAGAAGCAACGCGAGACCTTTGTGAAAGGTTGCGCCGCGCAGAATAAAATCCCCGCCGCGAAAGCGAACCAGGTTTTTGATTTGCTCGAAAAATTCGCCGGTTACGGCTTCAACAAATCGCACGCGGCCGCCTACGCCATCGTCGCGTATCAGACCGCCTATCTGAAGGCGAATCATCCCGTGGAATTTTTCTGCGCGATGATGACCAACGACATGGGCGACACGGACAAATTGAGCCGCTACATCAACGAGGCGCGCGAATTCTGCATCGAGGTTTTGCAGCCGGACGTGAATGAGAGCGGCGTCTATTTTGCCCCGGCGCGCGACGGCAAATCCATCCGTTTCGGCCTCGCGGCCATCAAAGGCGTCGGCGAAGCCGCGGTCGAGGCGATTTTGAAAGCGCGGAATGAAAGTGGAAAATTCAAATCGCTTTCCGCTTTATGCGAACGCGTGGACGGTCGCTCGCTGGGCCGGAAAACTCTTGAAGCGCTCATCAAAACCGGCGCGTGCGATGGTCTGGGCGCGACGCGCGCGACATTGTTTGGACAAATCGAACGCACCCTCGCGCGCGCGGCCGGCATCCTTTCCGACAAGCAGAAGGGACAGAGTTCGCTTTTCGGCGCACTGGAAGAAAGGGCATCGCCGACGCCGGACACCGTCAAAAATCTGGCTGAATGGCCGCAGCATGAATTGCTCGCGCACGAAAAGGAACTGCTCGGATTTTACATCACCGGTCATCCACTGACGCCGTTCGTTCCAATTTTGGAGAGATACGCGCTGACCAACACCGCAAAACTCGGGGAACTGCCAAACCGTTCGCTCACCCGCATTGGCGGGTTGATTGCGGCGGTGCAACACGGCGTTTCAAAGAAGAGCGGCAAGCCCTACTCGATGGTCACGCTCGAAGATTTGGAAGGCTCGGTGCAATTGCTCGTGATGAACGATTACGACAAATTTCGTCCGTTGCTGGAAGTGAATAAGGCAATTCTGGTCATCGGTGAAGTGAACACCGGTGAAGACCGTCCGAAAATTTTTCCGCAGGAAATTTTTCCGCTGGAGGACGCGCTGAAAAAATTCACGAAGCAGGTTCATCTGCGATTGCACACGGCGCATCTGAAGCCGGAGCAGTTGGACACCGTGCGCGAACTCGTGGCCGCGCATCCGGGCAAATGTCCGTTGCTGTTGTGTTTCATGCGGCCCGGCGGCGAAATCGTTTTCGTGGACACCAACGAAAGGTTCGGCGTCACGCCGTCGCTGAAATTGCAGCACGAAGCCGATGCGCGCTTCGGCGAGGAAACTTATTATGCAAAAGTGGACACGAGTCTGCCCGAACGAACGCCGCGCCGCTGGGAGCGCAAGGCGGAACCCAATGGCGCGGAATGATTATGATATATTAGCCATCGCCGCGCTTGCACTTCTTGGTCTTGTTTTTGTGATGTTGTTTCAACACAGGCAATGATTGGACTAACAGGTCGCCGGAGCCAAGGAGCAACAAACTAACAGAGCATGACCCGATATGACTCAGAACTGTGCTGAAAACAAAACCCCAAGTTGATTGGCTTGGGGCTTTGATATTCAGGAGGGATGGTGCGTCGCCATTTCAAAGTTTTAATCAAACGCTTGACCGGCGCAACAAAGCACGTGGCGGACTTTGTGCCGGACAAGCTCCTTCACTTTGGCGCGCGCCGGGCCGAGATATTTGCGCGGATCAAATTCCTTTGGGTTTTCCCAGAACACTTTGCGAATGGCAGCGGTCATGGCCATGCGCAGGTCGGTGTCAATGTTGACCTTGGTGCAGCCGACGCGGCGCGCGACTTCGATATCCGCTTCGGGCACACCGGCGGTGTCCGTGCCAAGTTTGCCGCCATATTTGTTGATCTCTTCGGCCAAATCTTTCGGGACGCTCGACGCGCCGTGCAATACAAGCGGATAATCACCGAGACCGGCGTCGAGCAGCGCTTTTTTGATGGCTTTGAGACGTTCGAGATCGAGATGCTGTTCGCCTTTGAATTTGTAAGCGCCATGCGAATTGCCAATCGCGACCGCGAGCGAATCCACGCCGGAAGCCTTGACGAACGCGACCGCTTCGTCGGGGTGCGTATAAGCGCCGCCTTTGGAATAGCCGCCGCCTTCTTCGCCGTCATCGTGTTGCGCGCCGACGAGCATGCCGAGTTCGCCTTCGACAACGCAATTATGCTGGTGCGCGTAGTCCACGACTTTTTTACAAATCTCAACGTTCTTCTCGAACGGCTCGTGGCTCGCATCAATCATCACGCTCGTAAAACCCTCGTCAATGCACTCCTTGCACAACTCGAATGAATCGCCGTGGTCGAGATGCACCGCAATCGGAATCGTGGACAGGCTGACCGCCGCCTCGATGAGTTTTTTGAGATAAACCGGATTCGCGTATTGGCGCGCGCCTTTGGAAATCTGGAGCATCACCGGGGCCTTGTCCTCTTCGCACGCCTCGATAATGGCCTGCAGCAGTTCCATGTTGTTTACGTTGAACGCGCCGAGCGCGTATTTGCCCTTCAATGCCTTCGCAAACAATTCCCGGGTATGAGTTAATGGCATAAATTTTTCGTTTTGATTTCGCGGCGAATAGAATTTGATTCTTCCAACAGCAAACAATGATAACCTGATTCCGGCGAAAGGAAATAAAAATAAAACCGCCGTTTCATTGGAAAAATTCCTTTCCGCCGCCGCGCTTTTGCGCGAAAACGATCCCGTGCAAACGCATTTTCTTCTCGGCCCGGCCGGCAGCGGCAAAACGTTCCGCTGCCTCGCGGAAATCCGCGCTGCCTTGCGCGAAAATCCCGAAGGCGCGCCGCTCATTCTGCTCGCGCCCAAGCAGGCCACCTTTCAACTCGAACGTCAGATTCTCGCCGATCCTTCGGTCAACGGCTACGTGCGCCTGCAAATTTTATCCTTCGAGCGGCTCGCACGATACATCCTGAAAGAACTGAAGATTGCGCCGCCCAATTTTTTGAGCGACGAAGGCCGGGTCATGATTCTACGCGTGTTGCTCATGCGTCACGAAGCCGGACTGAAATTGTTTTCCAAAAGCGCGCGGCGCCCCGGATTCGCCCAGCAACTCAACCAGTTGTTCAACGAATTGCAACAGCATCAATTCACGCCCGCCAAACTCCGCTCACTCGCGCAACGCCCCGGCTTGCGCCGCGAACTTCAGGACAAACTTCACGATCTCGCACTGCTGCTTGCCGCCTGCTCAAGCTGGCTCGCCGAGCATGAATTGCAGGACGGAAATCTTCTGCCCGGTTTCGCAGAGGAGGGGATCCGTTCCGAGTTTAAAACTCAAAACTCAAAACTTAAAATTGCAACTCTCTGGCTCGACGGCTTTGCCGAAATGACGCCCCAGGAACTGGATTTGCTCGCCGCCATCCTGCCGTTTTGCGAACGCGCCAGGCTCGCCTTTTGTCTCAACGAATCCGGCGCGCAGGTTGCCGAATCAAAAAATTCCCGGCTTTCAATCTGGTCCGCCGTTGGCAAAACATATCAACAATGCCGCCAGCGCGTTGAAAATTTGCCGGACTGCCGGATCACCATCGAAAATCTCGAACGCGATTCAAAAAAGAACCGCTTCGCAGAAAATCCCGTTTTGCGGCATTTGGAAAAAAGCTGGGCGAGTCCAAATCAGGATTCGGAATCCGGAATCCGGAATCCAGAAAATGCCATTCAGATTGTGGTGTGCCCGGACGCCGAAATGGAGGCCACGTTTGCCGCGCGCGAAATTTTGAAATTTGTCCGCAACGGCAACCGATTCCGCGATTGCGCCATTCTCGCCCGCAATCTGGACAACTTTCACACACCGCTGGCGCGTGTGTTTCGTCGTTACGAAATTCCATTTTTTCTTGACCGTCGCGAATCCGTTGCCCATCACCCGCTCGCCGAACTCACGCGCAGCGCGCTCCGCGCCGTCGCGTTCGATTGGCCGCACGACGACTGGTTCGCCGCGCTCAAAGCCGGATTTTCGCCGGTGGACGAAACGGAGATTGACCGGCTTGAAAATGAATCGCTGGCGCGCGGCTGGCGCGGCAAAAAATGGCGTGAACCCATCCAAATTGCGGACAACCCCGAATTAGAAAAATTCGTTGCGCGGCTGCGCCAAAGAATCCTGCCGCCGTTTGAGCATTTAGCGAAACGACTCGCGCGACAAAAAAACCGGCCGAACGGCGAACAATTGGCTGAAGCGTTGCGCGAACTTTGGAACGATTTGAAAGTCGAACAACGGCTTCAAACCTGGAGCGACGATTCGATTCACGATTCACAATCCGCGATTCATTCCACCGTTTGGAAACAAATGAATTTATGGCTCGACAACGTCGCGCTCGCGTTTTCAAGCGAAGCATTGCCGTTGCACGAGTGGCTGCCGATCCTGGAAGCCGGCCTCGCGAACCTGACCGTCGGCGTGATTCCGCCCGTGCTCGACGAAGTTCTCATCGGTTCAGTTGATCGCGCGCGCAATCCTGATTTGAAACTTGCACTCGTGCTCGGCGTGAACGAAGCGATTTTTCCCGCCACCCCGCCGCCGCCACCAATTTTGACCGAGGCGGATCGCGAAGAATTAAATCAACAGAACGCCGCGCCCGGCCCGGATTTGCGCGAGCGCATTTCGCGCGAGGGTTATTACGGATACATCGCCTGCACCCGCGCGAGTAAAAAGCTGGTGGTGAGTTTTTCGCGCCACGACGCGGATGGCAAAACGCTGAATCCATCGCCGTTCATCGAGCATTTGCAAACAATTTTTCCGGATTTGGAAATCGGGAGTTTTAACGGCGAAATTGGCGTGGCCGAAATCGAGAGTGCAAGCGAACTCATCCCGACACTCGTAAAAATTCAGGATTCAAAATTCAGGATTCAAAATTGGGAAGAACTGCTGAAACTTCCGAACCTGGCAAAATTGACAAAAAACCTGGGCGCGTTGCGTGAGCCGGGTTCAACAGAAAATTTATCGCCGGCACTCGCAGAAAAACTTTACGGTCCCATTTTGCGAACTTCCGTCAGCCGGCTGGAAGAATTTGCCGAGTGTCCATTTCGTTTTTTTGTCCGTTCCGGTTTGCGGGCCGGGGAGCGGAAAATTTTTGAGTTGGACGCGCGCGAACGCGGCAGTTTTCAGCACGATGTTTTGAAAAGATTCCACGACGATTTGATGACCGAAGACAAACGCTGGCGCGATTTGACGCCGCCACAGGCCCGCGAACGGGTTGGCGCAATCGCCGCCAAACTGATGGAAAATTACCGCGACGGACTGTTGCACGGTTCGGCGCAGACAAAATTCACGGCGCGCGCGTTGACCGAATCGTTGCAGGATTTTGTCGAAGTCATCGTTTTGTGGCTGCGCGGGCAAAACGAATTTGATCCGGCGGCGGCGGAACTGGATTTTGGCGGTGAAAATTCGCGTGCACCCGCGTGGGAAATTGATCTGGGCGGCGGACATAAACTGGCGTTGCACGGACGAATTGACCGCGTGGATTTGTGGCGCGACGCGGACGGCGGCGCACTCGCGCTGGTCATGGATTACAAGTCCAGCAGCAAAAGGCTGGATGCGGTTCTGGTGGAGCACGGTGTGCAACTGCAATTGCTCGCGTATCTGAACATGCTGCGGCATTGGAAAAACCCGCAAAATATTTTGGGTGTGAAGCGGTTGATTCCGGCGGGAGTTTTTTACGTAAACCTGCGCGGGCAGTTTGAAAGCGGCGGTTCGCGCGATGAAATTCTGGCGAACGCGGATGAAGCGCGACGCAAAGCGTATCGCCACACAGGAAGATTTGATGCAGACGCGTTGGAAAAACTGGATCGTCCCGGCGCGGCGGATCAATTCAATTACCATCGAAATAAGGACGGTTCGTTGCGCAAAGGTTCGGTCGAAGCGTTGCCGCACATGGAATTTGAAGCGTTGCTCGACCGCGTCGAAATGCAATTGCGTGAATCCGGTCGCGCGATTTTTTCCGGCGAGGCAAAAGTGGACCCGTATCGCAAAGGTCGCGCGACACCGTGTGAGTTTTGCGATTACCGCGCGGTGTGCCGGATTGATCCGTGGACGCATCACTACCGGGTTTTGCGCGTGCGAACCATTCAATGATACTCCTGCAACGTTTTGACGGCGTAACCACTTTTCTTCAAGGCAGCGATGCCGAGTGCGGCGGCCTTCGCGCCGCTCAACGTCGTCATGATCGGTGTGCCGGTGTAAATCGCGGTGGTGCGGATTTTTACCTCGTCGGCGCGCGGCGCGGCTCCGCTGGGCGTGTTGATGACGAGTTGAATTTCCTTGTTTTTGAGTAAATCAATCACGTTCGGACGGCCTTCGAGCAACTTGAGCGTGCGCTGAATTTTCAATCCGGCTTTTTCCAAGATATTCGCCGTGCCGGCTGTTGCAACGAGTTCAAAACCCAAATCAGTAAATTGTTTTGCCACCACCGCGACTTTTTTTTTGTGCGCGTCGCTGACGCTGATGAAAACTTTCCCGCTCAAGGGCAACGGCGAGTTCGCCGCCATTTGCGATTTCGCGTAGGCGACTCCGAGGTCGGTGTCCAAACCCATGACTTCGCCGGTGGAGCGCATTTCGGGCGAGAGCAAAATATCCTGCCCGAGAAAACGATTGAACGGAAAAACGGATTCTTTCACCGCCCAATACTTCGGCCAGATTTCCCCGGTGAAACCAAGTTCCTTCAAGGTTTTTCCGGCCATGACACGCGCCGCGAGTTTGGCGAGTGGAACGCCAATCGCCTTGCTCACAAACGGCACGGTGCGCGACGCGCGCGGATTCACTTCAAGAACGTAAACCATTTCTCCTTTGACGGCGTATTGCAAATTCATCAGGCCGACGACTTTCAATTCGCGCGCCATGGCACTGGTATATTCGCGAATCGTCGCAATGACATTTTGTGAAAGCGTGTGCGGCGGCAAAACCATCGCGGCGTCGCCGGAATGAACCCCGGCAAATTCAATGTGCTCGAGCATGCCGCCGATGACGATGGTGCCTTCGTCCGGATTTTTGAAATGGCCGACATCGGTGATGCAATCCACGTCCACTTCCGTCGCGTCTTCAAGAAATTTGTCCACGAGCACCGGGCGTTCCGGCGACGCCTCGACGGCGAACTTCATATAATGTGAAAGTTCGGCGTCGGAATAAACAATTTGCATGGCGCGTCCGCCCAGGACAAAACTGGGGCGCACGAGAATCGGATAATCCAGTTTCTTCGCGATGACGAGCGCTTCGGCTTCGTTGGTCGCAAGGCCATTGGGCGGCTGCGGAATTTGCAGTTTGTCGAGCATCGCGGCGAAAAGTCTGCGGTCTTCGGCGATTTCAATGCTTTGCGGCGAGGTACCGATGATGTTGACGCCGTTTTTCTGGAGGCCGAGCGCGAGATTCAAAGGAGTTTGCCCGCCGAATTGCGCGATGGCGCCCCAACACTTTTCACGTTCGTAAATGTGCAGCACGTCTTCGAGCGTGAGCGGCTCGAAGAAAAGTTTGTCGCTGGTATCGTAATCGGTGGAGACAGTCTCGGGATTCGAGTTGACCATGATGGTTTCAAAACCGTCTTCCTTGAGCGCGAACGCGGCATGGACGCAGCAGTAATCAAATTCAATTCCCTGGCCGATGCGATTGGGGCCACCGCCCAGAATCATGACTTTTTTGGCGGTGTTGCCTTTGACCTCGTCGTCGCCACGATCGTAAGTGGAATAATAATACGGCGTGTAAGCTTCAAACTCGGCGGCGCAGGTGTCCACGAGGCGATAGCTGGGCACGAGATTCAACTTTTTCCGCAGCGCGCGAATTTCGTCTTCGGTGGTGCCGGTCAAATGCGCGATTTGCCGGTCGGAAAATCCGAGCGACTTGGCCTGGGCGAGTTTTTCAGCGTTGAGCGGCGGCATTGGCGCGACAGTAAGCCGAAAAGTTTTCGCGGTGTCCAGCGAGGAGTGAATCCGCTTGCTGATTTTGCGGCTTTGCGTTACGAAAACGCCGTGAACAAAATCGGGTGCACGCTGCTGTGGCTGACGCTGTGCTTCCCATTTCATGCGTCCGCGCAAGTTGATCCTGTTCAGCGCGACCTGATTCAATTCGGCTACAATCAGGCGTTTGAGGGACACCAGCCGCTGGCCGCCTATGCATTTTTTTATCACAACCAGCCGGATTTTCTGCGCACGAACCTGACGTTGCGGCTGGCGGTCGCGCCGGTGTATCTGGATTCCGAACTTGGTTTCATCGGCGCGTTGGGGCCGGACACGGATTTGGGCATTGGAGTGGCCGGCGGCGGTTTTTCGGACGACTACAATGAAATTCATGACGGCACATTTTTACCGGACGAATCCTTTGATGGTGACAGCGCGGAAGTTTCCGCGAGCATTTACCATTTGTTTAATCCGGGCGACGAAATTCCACTGAATTTGGTTCTGCGCGGCACGGCACATTACTCTTTTTACAGCCGCGCCGACAGCACGGCGGCTGCGTTTCAATTGCCGAATGATCATGGCGATTTCAGCGTCCGCACCGGATTGCGCTGGGGCGGCGTCGAACCGACGCTGTTCCCGCCGCTGGCGATGGAATTGTCCATTTGGTATGAAGGCCACTTTCGCAGCGACCCCGGAGCATACGGTTTTGACGACGACGACAAATTGAGGGAGCAATCGCATCTGTTTTGGGGGGAAGCGGCGCTGGCTTATACTTTGCCCAAGAGCCAGCAAAGTTTTTACGTGCGACTAACCGCCGGCACAAGCGTGGATGCTGATCGTTTCAGCGTGTATCGGCTCGGCGGATTTCTGCCGCTCATCGCGGAATTCCCGCTATCGCTGCCCGGCTATTATTATCAGGAAATCAGCGCGCGCCAATTCGTCCTCCTCAACTTGAATTACCTTTTGCCGCTCGACGCCGAGAAACGCTGGAACATTGACGTGAACGCGGCCAGC
>JBEKBA010000084.1:0-12129 GCA_050015635.1 Verrucomicrobiota bacterium | reverse complement strand
CAAGATGCGATTGCGGCTTGGGCGGCGAAGGTTTCGTTCGGAGGCGCATGGACTGAGGTTTACAAGCATGACAAGCAGAAGATAGTTGTTGCCTTTCGGTGTTTTAGCTCTGGCGTCAACACAACAGACCTTTCGTTTTTTGTTCCGGATGGAGACCATTGGAAACTTGTTCTCTGGTATCCTGTGAGAGGAGAGGCCATGAAAATCGAGCAGCAGAAGGAGGGGCTTCAAATTACCGGCTTCGATTATCAGCAGAATAAGCGAGTCAATCGCCTCTTTATTCCATATGACGCCTTATCTATTGTCAGGGGCTAACCCGTCATGGCATCTAACTCCGGTTGGCCGCTTCAACAATCTACGCCAGCATTACCGCGAATACCCAGCTTGGCATTTCTCATGCTTTCATTTATAATGGTGAATGGTCACAGCAGACAACCGATAAAACAAAGGAGAACTGAATGCAAAAAGCTTTTCTGTTTGTCAGCTCAAATGTTGAGGTTGCGCCGGAAACAGACAGTGAGTTGCAACAGGTCGTGCAGTCGATTGTGAGCAGGGCGCTCGTGGTCGAGACGCCTGATTTTGTGGGTGCGGCGGTGATGATTGGCAACACCATTATCACCTCACTTTTCCTGGTCAGGAATTACACCAAAGTGAACATTCGCTTCGGAGACGGCGATTGCGCGCAGGCACTGGTCACCGCCAGAGACGAGCAGAATAACATCGCGAAGCTTCGAGAGGCCACGCTCGCCGGGACCCAGGGTGAGCCGCGCAAAAAAGGGTCGCACAAGGCATCCGGCGACCCATTAAAAATAGCGAAACTCCGCGATATCGGCAGTCCGCTGTTCACCACAAACACGGCATCAGGCCGAGCCGTCGTCAGTGTGGCCGGCATGTCGTATGTCACTCATCTTTGCGAACGCAAAGAAGAGATGTGGAGGATTGATTGCGGGTCGCCGCGAGGAATCATGGGGAGCGGGGTATGGAATGATTCCGGTGAATTCCTCGGATTGTCCATTGGCCAGAAAATTCCGTCGCCGTTTGAGCAATCGCACTTTGAAGATTCAGGCAATCCTGCCGATTCGGTCCAAAAGCTTCCGCGGGTCTATGCCCTGCCCGCGGAGGCCGTCCTTGATTTCGCGGAGCGAGCAACTTAGCCATAACATCGCGTTGGAGCCAACCCCGGCCGGCATTTTGCCGCGGTCCTTGCGGACAGCCACCACTTGCGGACGGGCAGCGAGACGCTGCACCCGATTATGGTCAGCGCAGCGGTCCTTGTGGACGGCCACCACTCGCGGACGGCCGCCACTACCTGCAAACTGATACAATACCAACCGTTTGGGGGCTGGACAGCGTTGAAGCCATAAAGTAGAATGAGTTTTATTACCCGGGAACACAGACCGACAACATGCGTCTAAAAATCAACTTAACACATCAAACGCCATGAACAGAATTCAACAAAAACTGCAATGCCTGCTCGCCCCGGCTCTCATCGGCTGGCTGGTGATTAATTCGGCCATCGTTACCGAGGCGGATCCGTCCAATTTGAGCACCCGCAAATCACCCGACTGGCTCCGGAGTTCGGTGGTGTATGAAATCTTTCCACGAAACTTCTCACGGGAAGGGGATTTGAATGCGATTACGGCCCGATTGGATGAATTAAAGGATCTTGGGGTGGACATTATCTGGCTCATGCCGATCCATCCAACCGGTGAAAAGATGAAGAAAGGCACCATCGGAAGTCCCTTCGCGGTGCGCGATTTTTATGCGATCAACCCCGACTATGGCACAACCAACGACTTCAAGCGACTGATCGAAGAAGCCCATAAACGCGGCATGA
The DNA here is from genome assembly GCA_050015635.1 of Verrucomicrobiota bacterium. Lineage (GTDB taxonomy): Bacteria > Verrucomicrobiota > Verrucomicrobiia > Limisphaerales > UBA11358 > UBA11358. The sequence goes on along the minus strand of JBEKBA010000084.1, from coordinate 10,292 downwards.
AAGTGATCATGGACATCGTGGCCGGTCAAACCGCCTGGGATAGCGTGCTCATGGAACATCCAGAATTTTACCTGAAGGATACGAATGGAGCGATCATCCCGCCCAGCCCCGGCTGGACGGATGTGGCCGGGTTGAATTATGCGAATCAAGATGTGCGCCATTATATGATTGAAATGATGAAATACTGGTTAAGTGACTTCGGCGTGGACGGGTTCCGTTGCGACGTGGCCCCGACGGTGCCCGATGATTTCTGGGATGAAGCCCGGACTGAACTTGAGGCGATCAATCCCCAGGTCATCATTCTGGCCGACGCCGGCGCCAAGCCGGAACTGCTTTCCAAAGCCTTCGACGTAGATTCCTCATGGAGCATGCTCTACACGCTGGACGCGGTTATGAGCGGGGTGGAACCTGCGGATTACATAAAAGATTCGTGGGAACACACCTATCAGCAGTTCCCCGAGGGCGCGTTGCACCTGCGCTTTACAGACAACCACGAGGTTACGCGGGCGGTGGCGCGTTACAGCGTGAATGGCGCACTGGCGGCACAGGTGTTGATGTTGACGCTCGATGGCGTGCCGCTCTTTTACAACGGCATGGAAGTGGGCGATGCCACCGAGTCGGCCGACCCGGCCTTGTTTGAAAAAATGCCGGTGTTCTGGCAACCCGGCGGACGCCCTCCGCTACGCGACATTTACCGGGATCTGATCAAGCTTCGCAAGCAATACGCGGTGTTTTGCAACGGGGATGTCACCTGGATTCAGAACACGGCTTCGGAAGAAGTCGTCAGCCTCCTGCGACAGGATGCGAACGATGAGTTTCTTGTCTTAATCAATCTTTCAAGCCGCCACGTGACCGGGTCGGTTCAATTGTCAAATGCGGAAGACTTTGAGCCGGTGAATATCAGCGGCAGTCCCAACCCGGTTGACACCCACCTCCCTGACTTTAACCTCGGCGGCTACGGGTGGTTCATTTATCACCGGAGCGTCCCCAAATAAGGGCGGGTGAGCCCACCCAATAATCCGGAGAGTGAATACCTCACGATTGGTTGCCGTGATATTTTTGACCGCCTTGATGTCGTGGCGACGCGAAAGCATTGACAAAGATGCCCGCTTAATTAAGATTCACAGTCAATTCTGCATTTAATTATGCGAAATGGCTAATTCCGAATTATTATGAGCAAGGAAGAACTCGACCGGTTGCTGGACGCAATGACTCAATACGCCGAAGGAATTTCGGATTTGCTTTTTGTGGCCGGGAGGCCGCTGCAACTGGAGGTTCAAGGCGTGCTCAAGCCGTTTGTGCAGGAACAATCTGAACCCATACTCACGAGCGAACGCATCGAGAGTATGGCCGGGCCCATTATCAACAACAACCAGCGGTTGTTACAGGATTTAAAGGAACACGGCTCATGCGATTGCGGTTATACCCTGGGAAATGCCTGCCGGTTTCGCGTCAACATTTACATTCAGAATGGAAATTACGCGATGGTGTTGCGCCATCTCAAGCCGCTGGTGCCGACCTTTGAATCGCTCAACCTAGCCCCGGTATTCCGGGAGATCATCAAGGAAAAGAACGGGATCATCTTTGTGACCGGCGGCACGGGCATGGGCAAGACGACCACCATGGCTGCCATTTTGAACGAAATCAACAAGAACAGAGATATTCATATCCTCACGCTGGAAGATCCGATTGAATTTGTGTTTACACCCGACAAGGCCACGTTCAGCCAGCGGGAACTGGGGCGCGATTTTTACAGTTTTCACAGAGGCATGCGGGCGGCGATGCGGCAGGCGCCAAAAATCATTTTTATCGGCGAAATCCGCGACCGCGAAACGATGGAGATTGTGCTCAACGCCGGCGAAACCGGTCATTTGGTCTTCTGCACACTGCACACGACCAGCGCCTCAATGACCATCAACCGCATCATCGGATTGTTCAATGCGGATGAGGAAAACCAGGTGCGCGAACGGCTGGCGGGATCGATGCGTTTCATCATCAGCCAGCGGCTGGTTCCGACGTGTTCCGGCGGCAGGCTGCTGGTCACGGAAATGATGGGCAGCAGCCTGCGCACACGCGAAGCCATTTTGCTGGGCGAAAACGAAGGCCGCCGTCTGGATGACATCATTGAGGGCGGCACCGCCGCCGGCTGGCACACTTTTGAACAATCGCTCGCCAAAGCTTACGAACAGGATTTGATCACCGATGAAACCACGCTGCTCTACTGCTCCAACAAGATGAAAATGGTTCAGCGCATTGATTCCCTTTCCCTCCACAAGCATCGGAAAAGCACCAATCAAAACTCCCTGTTCGCGGACTTGAGAATGCAAGAGGAGGAAAAGCTTCGCAACAAGTTCAAACGGTAAATCACACGATGGTGTCCGACAGATTGTTGCCGGAAAATTACGTTGGCGGTTTTTTTAGACCTTTCAAAAATGGTTGTGGTTTGTCCGTTCATGACGCTTGAGCCGCGTGGATTAGGGCATTTCCCGCCCAGTCCGGCTTTTTCATGCCGGATTTTTGATTGCCTGGTAGATTTTAGAAGCTTCGCCAGCAGCCGCGCGGACTGAAAACACTTCACCTTTTGGCAACACCGGCCTGCCCATTTTTGGTTCCATACTTTTTTGTCCACATTTAGTCAAGCAGACAAACAATAGCCCTGCCGGTGTATATGAAGCACCAGCAGGGCACAACCAAAGGCCGAAGCCTCCGGTGCGTAACTGAGACGTTACAAAATCACTGTAAGACCTGGCCGAGAAAGGCGCAAGTGACAACCTGTATATGCTGTGGCGGTCAAACCCAAAAAGCGGGAATTTTCCGCACTCAAAATCAAACTGTGCAACGTTTCCGCTGCCTCAATCCGACGTGCGGTAAAACATTTACCAGGGTTTGTGGTTTGCGGTAATGCCCGGCCAATCATCTGTCCGGAACGGCACGGCGGGCAGTCCGGCTCCGTTGTAAAGGGTGGCGGCTGGATTGGCCTGCCAGGCGTAACGCGCAGCTTCCGGTTCGGGCACGGACGGTGAGGAGACGACAACCGAATCGCCTTCGATTTTGGCGTTTGCCCAATACCAGTTACGGTCTTTTCCCGCGATTGAGAATTCTTCCAATTTGCCGCCTTTGACAACCAACCCGTCATCGGCATGGTCGAAATGGAGTTCGAGCGCTCCGGGAAGAGGTTCAACCGATTTGAAGGTTGGACCGGCATAGGAAATTTTTTTGCCATATTCCCCTGCCAACGCGCACAGCGCCAGACGTTCTCCAACAATCTTTTTATCCCTGGGATGAATGTTGTCCGGGTCGCCGGTGTCAACCGTAACGGCCAGGCCGGAATTGGGGACCTTACGGGCAGTCATGGCCTGCGCCTCGCGCAATTCAGCCCAGGAATCGTCGCCCGGTTCGTCGCAGTGGTGCATGAAGGCGGGCAAGCTGACGATATAAAATGGAAAATCACCCTGACCAAATAGTTCCCGCCAGTCGCCAATCATTGCCGGAAGCAAAGTCCGGTATTGATAAGCCCGTTCGAAATTTGCCTCGCCTTGATACCAGATGGCTCCTCTTATCGCGAGCGGCGCCACCGACTCAATCATTCCCTCGTATAGAACGACAGGCATCGTGGGATAATTTTCAAAAGTCAACGGCAGCGGATGCGGCGGCGCGGCATCCACGCTCAATGCGCCCTTCCATTCGCCGCCAAGCGGAATCACCGTTTTATCGCCAAGCACCAGGCGAAGTTCTTCGGGTTTTGCCAGAAATCCGCCGTGCGGTTTCAGCTTGAATACGCGAATGGCCAGAACATTCCGGCCGGGCTTCAAAACGCCGTTCTTTATCACGTACATTCTTGGATTCTCCACCCACGAACTCGCCCCGATCCATTGACCATTGATATAGGTGGTGTCCATTTTTTCTATCGAGCCAAGAAAAATCGCCGCATCGCCGGCAGGCAAAGGGTCAGGAAGGATAATTTCCTTCCGAAACCAGCAAACACTTGGCACATCGGCAACCCCCAAATCCTGGAAGCCGCCGGGAATTTGAACCGTTTTCCAGTTTGAATCATTGAAATCGGAAGCAGACCACTGGTTGCTGATGCCCACGTCATAGTCGTCGAGCCAGTGCATGAGGAAGCTGCCGTATTCCGGGCCGCCTTTGGCGTGGAGACGTTCTATTTCAGTCAGCAGCACGTCAAAATCCTTGAACTTGTGGAGCGTTTCGGGACTCATCCAGCTTTCCACGGGAGTGCCTCCAACGCAATCCTCGACCAGACCGATTGGCACATGAAGTTCATCCTGTAATTTGAGGCCAAAGAAATAGGCAACCGCCGAAAATCCTTCCCCGCCTTCCGCGACAGTTTGCGGTGAACAAATTTTCCACGAACCTTGAGGAACCGCAGTGGGAGAATAGGAGACATGCCGTTGAACCATGAAGAACCTTATTTCTGGATGATTTGCCGACTTGATTTCATCGTCGCCATTCCGCGTCCGGCTTAAGCCAAGTTCCATATTGGATTGTCCGCCGCACAGCCAAACTTCGCCCACAAGAACTTCGTGAAGCTCAACCCGCTGTCGGGCTCCGATAATTTTAACGGTGTAAGGTCCACCAGACGCGGGTGGTTGAATCTGTGCCTGCCAGCGGCCATCGGTTCCACACACCGCCGTTGCAGTATGACCGGCCAGTTCCACCCGAATCACTTCCCCGGGAGTTGCCCATCCCCAAATCGCATTTGGCTTTCCGCGTTGAAGAACCATATTGTCACCGAACATCGGGCTGACAAGAGGCAAAGACGCACTGTCACCGGCATTGGCTGCAACGTCGTCAAACAACGCAATGGACGTAAAAAGTAAAATGCAAAAATATCCGGGTCGCATGGTTTAAATCATAAATATTTGCGCAAAATCGGGCAATCTTCTTATTGTGCTTTGACCGCACATTGCAAAAGTACCTGTTGAAAATAAAGAACAATGGAAAAATGACGGATGCACGCCTGACCGAAATTAAGAATCAGCAGAAAGGGATGGACACCAAACGAGTTAAAGCGGACAACCAAGTTGAAATGGTTCAGTGGCGCTGTCCATTGCGCGACGGCAGGAAACCTGCTATTCTGCGCATGTTTTCTAATGAAAACGTGTATTCAAAATCTATTCCTTGCACTGACCTGCATGGGACTTCTAACAATGCCGGCAGCAGCGCAGACTGCCGTACTGCGGCAGCGCGGTTATTGTATGGGTGGGAATAAATTTGATGACCCGCGCTTATGCCAAAAATTGAAATTAATGGCACTTCGATTCATTACCGGATTTGCGGAGATGGCCCGGAGACAATTATTTTTGCTCATGGTTTGTTATGGAGCGGGCGGATTTTTGATGATCAAATAGCAGCGTTGCAGCATCGTTACCGCTGCGTCACTTTTGATTTTAGAGGCCAAGGCCAATCCGCAGTCACCAGGTCGGGCTACGACATGGAAACGCTTTTTGACGACACGGTTGGCCTGATTAAAGCATTAGACGCTGTCCGCTGCCATTTTGTCGGACTGTCAATGGGGGGAATCATCGGCCTTTGGATTGCCGTCAGAAGACCTGAACTGCTCAAGTCGTTAGCGCTTTTCGCCACGTCGGCGGATGCCGAGACGAAGGAAAACAAGAGGCGGTATCGCGTTTTAACCCTGGTTGGGCGAATGCTCGGACTACGCATCGTCGCCAACCGCGTCATGCCGGTGATGTTTGGCAAGTCATTTCTGAATGATACAACTCACGCAGAATTGAAAAGGCAATGGCGGCAGAGTTTTATTGCCAATCACAGACTCGGAGTCGCCCGCGCCGTCATCGGGGTCATAAATAGAGAATCCATCCACGACCAGATAAACAAAATCACAACGCCAACTTTGATAGCGATAGGCGATGAAGATGCCGCGATTTCCGCGGAGAGGGCAAATAGAATTCACACACAAATCGCGGGGTCGCGGTTTGTGATCATTCCTCGCGCAGGGCACACACTCACCGTGGAAGAACCGGCGGCGGTCAACAAATTGCTAAACGACTTTCTTTCCAAAGGGACTATATGAATATCCGAACCAATAAAAAGTTGTCCCTCCCAAACTGATTCTGGCAGCGGCAGTTTTCTTTGCCCGGCGCGAGAGGAGTCGGTTTTCACCGGCGGTCAGATCCGGCGCATAAGCGATTAACTTTGGGGGCAAGTTTTGTAAGAAGCCATTTGACGGGTAATATTTTCAGCCAACAATTTCTCGAACAATTCATGCCTGCAATATAGTTTTCCAATCATGTGGGATGAAACCAAAACCGGTTTGGGGAGAATTGAACGAACTCCATTCATTTCCAAGTCCACCTTTCTCTCCGGCCTCCAGTGCAGCAAACTGGTCTGGTATCGCTACAATGCAAAAGATCAAATCCCGGCACCCGATGATGCGCAACAGGCCATTTTTGATCAGGGTCACGCAGTAGGCGAACTTGCAAAATCACTGTATCCTGATGGCATCGAAATCGGGAAAGACATTACCGACCTCGAAGAAACCATCCGGCTTACCCAAGAGGCGGTAAAATTGCGCAAGCCGTTGTTTGAAGCCGCGTTTACGGCCCATGGCGGCTATTTCCGGGTGGATATTCTGAATCCCGCCAGTGAAGACAGTTGGGACATCATCGAAGTCAAAAGCACCACCGGCTTGAAAGATGTGCATCTGAACGATCTGGCCTTTCAAGCCTGGGTGTTGACCAATGCCGGTTTCAAAATCAGGAAAACAATCCTGATGCACATCAATTCTGATTTTGTCCGGCGGGGAACCATTGACCCGACGAAATTCTTTGTCCCGGAAGATGTCACAAACCAAATCTCGAGCCTTTCCCAAAGTGTCGAAGACAAGTTAAGCGGGATGTTCAAAATCATTCGTCAAAAGGAACATCCCGACATTCGGATTGGGCCGCATTGCGACGATCCCTATACCTGTCCGTTGCATGAACATTGCTGGTCATTTTTACCGGCTGCCAATGTTTTCACGCTTTATCGTGGCGGCAAAAAGAGTCTGACGCTGTTCGAGCAGGGCATTTACGATCTGGCTGAAATACCGGAAGATTTCAAGCTGACCGATAATCAGGAAATTCAACGCACGGCGCAACTCACGGGCAAAGCGCACATTGACAGACCCGCACTGGCCGCATTCCTGAAACAGATTGAATATCCAGTCAGTTTTTTAGATTTTGAAACTTTTGGAACGGCCATTCCCATGTTCAATGAAACCCGGCCATATCAGCAAATTCCGTTTCAATTTTCGCTGCACATTCTTCCATCTGAAAATGCCAAGTTGGAACATCATCAATTTTTGGCGGAGGGGGCCGACGACCCCCGCCCGGCATTCATGCGACAGCTCAAAGCGGTTTTGCCAAAAGATGGTTCGGTGGTCACCTATAACGCATCATTTGAAACCAGCCGGTTGGAGGAAATGTCTGAACTGCTGCCGGAGTATGAGTCCTGGGTGAACCAGATCAAATCGCGGGTGGTGGATTTGCTGCTGCCGTTCCGCGGGTTCCGCTATTATCACCCCAACCAGCATGGCAGCGCCTCAATCAAAGCGGTGCTTCCGGTTCTAGCCGGCAAGGATTATCAAAATCTTGTGATTCAGGAGGGCGGGACGGCCAGCCGCGAGTATCTGCGGGTGACGTTCGCGGAGGTTACCGATGCCGAGCGGAATCGAGTACGAAGAGCCTTGGAAGAATATTGCGGTCAGGACACGATGGGAATGGTTTGGATTGTGGAAAATTTGAAAAAACTGATTACTGATTGAGAGAGATGCCTTAAACCCGGATGCCCCAGGTACCCATTGCCGTTTGGAGACGGGATTCGCCGGATCAAGAAACGCAGGCTTTTATGAAACCCGTGAAAAGGGTTTCGTGAAATTGTTCTTTAGCCTCATAAGGCAACTCCCCCGCCTCAATCAGTCTTTCAACGGTCTTTTTATAAAAGATTATGTGTTGTATGGGCAGTGTAGTGGGAGTAATGCAAATACCATCGGCAGCGGATTTGAGAAATTTGTGAAAGGCTAAAATCGAACGGGCATCTCCCGGCGGCAGGGTTCGTTTTCGCGCCAAATCATTTTGCACCATCTGGCATTCACGTGCGACCGCCTTCAACACCCCTTTTGCCGGGACGCTGTCAATCATCGCAATGAACCTTTCAAAAAGACAAGGATTCACAATGAATCAAGATAGCACATAGTTTTTATTCGTCAATCCCGCATCAACTTGCATCTTTCTGCCTGTTCGGGTATAAAGGAGGCGTTGCTGAAAAGCCTGATTATATTGTTTTTTGCAGTTTCCGAAGTTTTAAAGCCAGTTTAGCTCAGTGGTAGAGCAACGGTTTTGTAAACCGTCGGTCGTCGGTTCAAATCCGACAACTGGCTCCAGTTTTTGTTGCATGAGCAGCAAGGAGTTACGGAAGTCGGAACGGCCACTGTCAGTGAAACTGTCAGTAAAGCGGCGAACGCAGTTACTATTCGCCAGAATTTGACAGAACTTCATTGAAACTCGCCGAAACTTGCGTTCTTAAACGCGGTTGAAATTGGACTGGTTTCTCGAACAGAGAACCAGTTATGAAACAACGATACATCTTGTTTAAGCGAGCGGGCGTTTTTTACAGCGAGGACACCAGCACCCGCAAACAAATTAGTCTCCGCACGAAGGACGAAGGCGAAGCCGTCATTTTCCTTAATGCCAAAAACGAGGCGGCGCGGCACTCCGAAATGAATCTGCAAATCGCGCAGGTTTATTTACAGCACAGCGATCCCTCTTTATCCGCCCGCACTTGGCAGGATGTCATGGAGAAAATCATTTCCCTCAAATCAGGTTCGACGCGCGAGCGTTGGGGATACGCCATTAACGACAAAGCGTTTGACTTAATTCGTCACCGGAAACTTTTGGAAACGACTTCCGAACATTTTTTAACCGTTCTAAATAGCGGCTCGGTTGCAACGAACGTCTATTTGCGCCGCGCCCACAATTTTGCCATCGGGATGCACTGGCTACCGTGGCCGGTGTTGCCGAAGCTGCAATGGCCGCCCGTCAGATTCAAAGAGAAGCGGGCTATCACATCTGACGAACACGCCAGAATTGTTGACCGTGAGCGCAATTCCGAATTACGCGCCTTTTACGAATTGTTATGGCATCTGGGCGGCTCGCAGTCCGACGTTGCGAACCTGACCGCCAAGGATATTCACTGGCAAGACCGCACAATCTCTTTTCAACGCTGCAAGACTAAAGTTCCAGTTGTAATTACTTTCGGCGCAGAAGCGGCGGCAATTCTTGAAACCCTGCCAAAATTCGGGTTGCTGTTTCCATGGCTTTCGGGACTGCATGAAAAGCATCGGGCAAAACATTTTATCAAACGGCTTGCCACTGTCGGCATCACCGGAATATCGCTGCATTCGTATCGTTACGCTTGGGCGGAGCGGGCAAAGGTAGCGGGAATGCCCGAGAGGTTCGCGCAGCAGGCACTTGGACACAGTTCCAAGGCGTTTGCGCGGGCGTATTCCAGCAAGGCGAAAGTCATTGTCCCGTCACTGGAAGAATACGAGCGGAAAATTGTGCCGATGCGGGCGGCGGTTGCAATGGCGAATTAAATGTCCCCTAGCGGAGGGCAGGAGGAAGCGAATGACCGTTTTGTGAACCATTCACAGGACGGCATTTTTTGGCGTTCTGCTTTTGCCAGTGCGTGTTGATTGCCGTGGTCATCTTGACCAGCCAAGCGCGGTCTTTGGCAGTTTCCAAAACGTCGGCAGTCGCAAAAAATTTCGCGCCATTCTGCGCCGGATTGCCGAGCGGCTTGAGCAGCCGGGCATTGACCAGCGCGGGAACATCATGCGCTTGGCAGTTCAGCACCCAGCCCGCTTGCTCCGCCGTGAGGCGGGCGGGCAACTGGCCGAGCAGTGACAGGAACCGGGCTTGTTCTTCTTTCATGCCTTGTCAGTCGTGAACGGCGGGAAAAAGCGAACAGGCAGAATCCCGTTGAACGAATTTTTCAAACGTGCTAGGAATAATCAGGGAGTTGCACGTTGGAAATTCGCACAAACGACTTGGAGACGTTGAAGAAGCAGGAAGCGGAATTGATCGCCAACCTTGAATTCGTGCAACTGGCAATCCGCGCCCACAATGCCATGCAGCCCGTCGAGGCCAGAGGCGGGGCAAAGCACACACCCCCGGAGTCAAACGACGGCACAAACGGATTTATGGATCAGGTAATGGCCGAGCTTGGCATTCAATTTTCCAGCGTAGATATTTTTGAGAAGGCAAAGAAGT
>JBEKBA010000083.1:0-12218 GCA_050015635.1 Verrucomicrobiota bacterium | reverse complement strand
TTCGTCCCCTTGTTTTTTCGTCGCAAATAAGGCAATGACCAACCCGACGCAGACCGCGACGAGAATGACCATGCCAGTTTTTGTATTCATAACGCTTCCCAAGATGATGTGGCACGGTGCATTTGGCAAGCGCACTCAATGCTACGTCGTCAGTTGCCCGCTGGCGCGTTCGCAGCGCTGGCTTCGGCGGCTGCCGCCGCCGCCTTTAAATCCGAGTCGGTAATCTCGACGCCCGCCGCCTTTTTCAAATTGTCCAGGTAAGCCGGAGCGAGTTTGACAGTTTTTTCCTGAATGAGGGCTTTTTTGAGGTTGTCGGCGACGGTGGCGTAATCCATCTTTTTGGCCGGTGTTTTGTCCAACAACTGAATGATATGGTAGCCGTATTGCGTTGTGACCACATCGCTGATCTGGTTGGTGTTCAGCGCAAATGCGGCGGCTTCAAACTCCGGCACCATCTGGCCGCGCGGAAAAGCCGGCAGATCGCCGCCGTTGTCCTTCGAGCTGGGGTCTTCGGAATACTGAGTGGCAAGCTTCGCGAAATCTTCGCCGTTGCGAACGCGCTTGAGTAGATCGTCAATTTGCTTGCGCTTGAGCGCCTGCTGGTCGGCTGGCAACGGCTGGCGCGTCATGGGGTCCATTGTCATCAGTAAAATGTGCCGGACGTGAACCATTTCCGGCTGTTCAAATTCCTCGGGGTGATCGCTGTAAAACTTTCTGGCTTCGTCGTCCGTCACCGTCACTCCCAGTTCACGCTCCAGCGTGGATTGCGCGGTGGCCTCCTGCATCAGGCGTCCGCGCAACTCATCCCCGGACATGCCGAGGGCTTTGAACTGAAAATCCAGCGCTTTCTGCGAACCGGCGCGTTGCAACAGTGTGGACATCTGCAGGTCCGCCAGCTTTTTACCTTGCGCCTGGTCTGCTTCGGTGGCCTTTTGCAGCAAAAGTTGAATCTGGATGAGCCGGTTGAGCATCTGGCCTTCAAAAAGATTCATTTGCTCCGGCGGAATTGTCTGACCGCGCGCAGCGGCGGCGGCTTTCAAACCGACCAGCACTTGGTCCAATTGGCTTTGCTTGATTTCAAAACCATTGCCTTTGGCGATCACCGGATCGCCGAACAACGCCGTCATCGTCGCGTCGGGGTTGGCATTGTTGCCGCTGTCAGCCGACGTTGCATTCGTTGAAGCGTCGGCAGTCGCCGCCTGCGCCTGCGGCAACACCATAAAAGCGGCGGCGAGCGCGGTGGAAAGAATCGGTTTCATTTTAATTTTCATGTTCTTGTTTGACTCAATTGGATTGAATGTGTTCACAATTTTACCACTTTTACATTGCTGATATCGGTGTCTTTCTGAAGTTCTTCAAGCACGGCCGGCGGCGGCGCGCTGTCCAGATTCAAAACCGTCAACGCCAGTCCGCCCGCCGTGTCGCGCGTCAGGCTCATATTGGCAATATTGACATGGTGCTTGCTCAAAAGTGTGCCGAGATAGCCGACGATGCCCGGACGGTCCTTGTTGTTCAAAAGCAACAGCGTTCCCGAAATTGGAATTTCCACCGGCGTGCTGAACAATCGCACGATGCGCGGATTGTTCGGCGAACCGAAAAACGTTCCACCCGCCGAAATTAATTTTTTCCCACCGCTGAAAATTTGAACGTGAACCCATTCATTGAATGTCACCGGCTCGTCCGATTTTTTTTCCTCGACGGTGATGCCGATGCTCGCGGCAGCGGCGCGAACGTTGACGTTGTTCACGTCCTTAAGATTGCTACTCGCCAAAAATCCACGCAATACCGCACGCGTGACCGGATCAATGTTTGGCAACTGCCGCGCTTGGCCGCCGTAAGTGATGTAAATGCGGTCGGCGTTTGTCGGCGCAAGTTGCGCCAGCAACTTGCCAAGCGCCTCGCCGAGCGGCAGGTAAGGCTTCACCTGCTCGTAAGTTTTTGCGTCAAGATACGGCAGATTCACCGCATTGCGGACTTCGCCGGTGAGCAAATAACCCGCGATGACTTCGGCGACTTCAATGCCGCATTTTTCCTGCGCTTCCTCCGTGCTCGCGCCAAGGTGCGGAGTCAAAATCAAATTTGTCTGCTTTCGATACGGATGGTCGGCGGCCAACGGTTCGACGGCAAAAACGTCCAGCGCGGCTCCGGAAACTTTTCCAGATTCCAGCGCCGCAATCAAATCGGTTTCGTTGATAATTTCACCGCGCGCGCAATTTACAATTCGCACGCCCGGTTTCATTTTTGAAAATGAGGTGGCGTTGAGTATCTCTTTCGTTTCCGGGGTCACCGGCATATGTACGGTGATGAAATCCGCCACGCGATAAACATCGTCCACACTTTCGGCAAATTCCGCGCCAATGGCCTTCGCGCGTTCTTCGGTGAGATAGGGATCGTAGGCGATGACGCGCATTCCGAACGCGATGGCGCGCCTGGCGACTTCCGTGCCGATGCGGCCGATGCCGAGCACGCCGAGGGTTTTTCCCGCAAGTTCCGCGCCTTGAAACAATTTTCGATCCCACTTGCCCGCGACCATCGTGGCATGCGCCTGCGGCACTTTGCGCGCAAGCGAGAGCAGCATGGCGAAACTCAATTCCGCCGTCGTGATGGTGTTACCGCCGGGTGTGTTCATCACGACCGTGCCGTGTTGCGTGGCGGCTTCGATGTCCACATTGTCCACGCCGACGCCCGCGCGACCGACAACGCGCAATTTCGGCGCGGCCTCGATGACTTTGCGCGTCACTTTCGTTTCCGAACGAACCACGAGCGCGACCGCATCCACCACGATCGGCAGCAGTTCCGCTTCGGCCAATCGCTTCGGCAGCACGACTACCTGGAATTCAGGCCGCTGCTGCAATAGCGCAATTCCCTTTGGCGAAATCGGATCACAAACGACAATTTTCATTTAAAAAGGAGCGTGAGTTTAGGGCATGGCTGGAGCGAGGTCAAATAATGAATCGCGCAAAATTCACTGTGCGTCCGGTAAAAAACGGGTATTTTGCGCAGTGCAAATGAACAAGCTTCTGTTGATTGATGATGAAGAAGATGTGCGGTATTCGTTCCAGCGGATTTTTGATTTGCCGGAAATCGAATTGACCACCGCGTCAAGTGGCGAAGAGGGATTGAAAATCATTCCAAAATTCAAGCCCGACCTTGTGCTCATGGACGTTCGTATGGGTGGCATGAACGGCCTCGAAACGCTCCGCCGCATCCGCACCGCCAATCCGAAACTGCTCGTCATTTTGATGACCGCCTACGGCACGACGCAAACCGCCATCGAGGCGATGAAGCTCGGCGCTTATGATTATCTGCTCAAACCATTCGATGCGCTGAAGCTTAAGGAACTCGTCGGCAACGCGCTCAAGGCCGCACGCGACATGAAGCAGGTTGTGTCGTATCAACCGTTGCTCGAATCGGAGGATTACGAACTCGGCATCGTTGGTCGCAGCGGCGTAATGCAGCAGGTTTTCAAACTCATCGGCCAGGTCGCCGTGTCCAACGCCACCGCGCTCATTACCGGCGAAAGCGGCACCGGCAAGGAACTGGTTGCCCGCGCGATTTATCATCACAGCGACCGCAGTCAACAGCCGTTCCTTGCGGTCAATTGCGCCGCGATTCCCGAACAATTGCTCGAAAGCGAACTCTTTGGCCACGAACGCGGCGCGTTCACCGGCGCGACCCTGCAACGCATCGGCAAATTTGAGCAATGCAACAAAGGAACAATTTTCCTTGATGAAATCGGCGACATGACGCCCGCGACGCAGACAAAAATTCTACGCGTGCTGCAATCCGGCACATTCGAGCGGGTCGGCGGCAACCAGCCGATTCAAGTGGACGTGCGCGTCATCGCCGCGACGAACAAGCCGCTCGAAGCCGCTGTCGCTGCGAAACAATTCCGCGAGGATTTGTTTTACCGGCTCAACGTCGTGCGGATTCCGATTCCGCCATTGCGCGAACGTCCCGATGACATTCCGTTGCTCGTAAATTATTTTCTCGAAAAAAACGCGCGCGAACTGCAACGTTCGCCGAAATCCGTCGCCGCCAGCGTCATTAAAACGCTCGAAAAATATCACTGGCCGGGCAACGTGCGCGAATTGGAGAACGCCATCCGCCGCGCCCACGTCATGGCCAAGAGCGACGCAATTTTGTTGAGTGATTTGCCGCCGGAAATTTCCGGTCAAAGCGCGGGCGGCGCACCAATCCCGGTTGTTACCGGAGTTGCGGGCGAAGCGGCAACAAGCGACGCCGCGGTTTTGGCGCGGCAACTATTTCAATGGGCCAGGCGTGACCCAAAATTGAAAGTGATTCCGGCCGTTGAACGCGAACTCGTGATTCAGGCGCTCAAGGAAACGAACGACAATCAGGTTCACGCCGCGAAATTACTTGGCATCACGCGCGCGACGCTGCGCAAACGCATTGATAAATTTGGCATCCAGCGCGAGTTGAACGTGAAATGATTTCGGCGCAGTCAAAAATTTCACGCAATTTCAATTTCGACCGGGCAATGGTCGCTGCCCAGGATTTTGGAGTGAATGAAGGCGCGTTTGAGTCGCGGGCGAAGTGATTTTGAAATGAGGAAATAGTCAATGCGCCAGCCGACGTTCCGGGAGCGCGCGCCGGACATCGGACTCCACCAAGTATAATGCCCGCAGCCCTTTTCAAATTCGCGAAAAGTGTCAATGAACCCGGCCTTCACCAAGGCGCTAAACCCGGCGCGTTCTTCGGGCGTGAAGCCGTGGTTGTGAACGTTGGCCTTCGGATTAGCCAGATCAATTTCCGTGTGCGCCACGTTGAGGTCGCCGCAAAAAATCACGGGCTTTTTCTTTTCCAACTTTTTCAAGTAGCGCAAAAAATCAGCGTCCCATCGCCAGCGGTAGGAAAGCCGTGAAAGGTCGCGTTTGGAATTCGGCACATAAACGTCCACGAGAAAAAAATCGGAGAACTCGGCGGTGAGCACGCGGCCTTCGTGGTCGTGTTCGGAAATGCCGATGTGCGGCGTGACGTTCAGCGGACGTTCTTTCGTAAAAATCGCCGTGCCGGAATAACCTTTTTTCTCCGCGCAATTCCAATACGTTGTGTAGTGCGCGGGCCAAAGCCGCCCGACGTCGTCGGGCGTGCATTTGATTTCCTGAAGGCAAAGCACGTCGGGCTTTTCGGTGTCGAGAAATTCCAGGAAGTTTTTTTTTAGCGCGGCGCGCAGGCCGTTGACGTTCCATGAAATCAGTTTCACGGCGCGGAGATTACCGGAAACCTTTCGTGAACGCGAATCGTCATAAAATGTGAAGTTTATGTTGCCGGGTCGCGCGGGCTTTGGCATTCAACGATTGAAAATCCATGAAGCTGATGAGTCCAACAATCGGGCTGGCAGTTTTGCTGGCGTCGCCGATGCCATTGGTCGCACAAAGCAACGCCTTCGTTGCCCCCCTGCCGCCAATCGGTTTGGTTCTCCAGCGCGCCATGGAAGAATCGACTCGAGAGAACGACCTCGAACACGCCTTCAAACAACACTACAGTTACACGCGCACCCGGGTGACGGAATACCGGAATTCAGACGGTGATTTGAAAAGCCGCGAGGAAAAAACGAACGAGAGTCAACCGCACGCCGCGTCGCCGGCGCACCCGGTGCAGGCAACCGGTCGCGCGCCGGTTGCCCCACCCACTGGAGCCACTCTTGTGGGAGAAAATGTTCGCGGCAAGGCTTTTGACAGGAATGATTTTCTGTTGAATCCAAATTTGCTGGACCGTTTTCAATTCACACTGGCCGCACGTGAGATCATCAACGGGCGTCCGGCGCTGATGGTGGACTTCCAGCCTAAAAGCGGAGTTTTGCCGGAGCAGAGCATCAAGGATCGCTTCATCAACCGCACCGCCGGTCGCGTCTGGGTGGACGAACAGGATTACGCGCTGGTGAAAGTTGACCTGCATTTGACGCAAAGGGTCAATGTGTTTGGTGGACTGGTCGGCGCGGTTTGGAAATGCACCTATTCGTTTGACCGCGCGCGGACGGACGACGGTTTTTGGTTCGTGCGCCACGTTGACTGGCATCTCGAAGGCCGCGCCGTGATCATTCGGCGGATAGTGGATTACCACGAACAATGGACAAACGTCCGCAAGACGGCCTGAAGAAGTTCCACGCATCCGTTGACGGCGACTGCGCATGCGACTAACCTACTTGAGGAAAAATGATTGCCGTCACCACAAACAAGCCTGCCTCCACGCCGAATTTCCGTATCGGCGACGAACGGCTCGTCAAACTTTCGTCGAATGCCGCGCACAAAGTTTCATCGTTGCTTACGAAGCAAGGCCGTCCCAACGGCGTGTTGCGCGTGGCTGTGGTCGGCGGCGGCTGTTCCGGCCTGCAATACAAAATGGATTTGCAAGACGGACCCGCGCAGCGTGACATTCTCGTCGAGAGCGGCGGCGTGCGCGTAGTGGTTGATCCGAAGAGCGCACTTTATGTCACCGGCAGCGAATTGGATTATCTCGACACGCTCGACGGCGGATTCAAGGTGAAAAATCCCAATGCCTCAACGAGTTGCTCCTGCGGCGAAAGCTTCAGCGCGTGACCGATTATTTTGCCTTGCTCAACGAACCGCGCCGCCCGTGGCTTGACGCAGACGCATTGAAAGAAAAATTTCTAAAGCTCGCGGCCGTCATACACCCAGACAAGCAACAGATCGAAAACGAAGCAGACATAAACGCAGCCAATCGGGGTTATGCGGAATTGAACGCAGCCTACAATTGTCTGCTCGAACCCAAACCGCGTTTGCTACACCTGCTCGAACTGGAACTTGGCGCGAAACCAAAGGAAATTCAACAAATTCCAGCCACGCTCGCCGATTTGTTCGCCGAAGTCGCGACCGCCTGCCAAAACGCGGACGTTCTTCTAGCGGAAAAAAGCCAGACCACGTCGCCGTTGCTGCAAGTCCAGTTGTTTGAGCGCGCGCAGCAATGCGTTGAACGATTGACCCCGTTGCAAAAAAAGCTCGGCGGCGTGCGCGAACAATTGACGGGCGAGTTGAAATCGCTCGATGACACATGGACGAAAGCCGACGGGGCGGCGCAAAAAAAAACATTGAGAGATCTGGAGGAGCTTTACCGTTGGTTCAGTTACTTCAA
This sequence comes from Verrucomicrobiota bacterium, assembly GCA_050015635.1. Lineage (GTDB taxonomy): Bacteria > Verrucomicrobiota > Verrucomicrobiia > Limisphaerales > UBA11358 > UBA11358. Next base: position 5,102 of record JBEKBA010000083.1, on the reverse strand, counting down.
CCGGTGGAACGGACAGATTCAGGAACGCATCACAAAACTCTCGTTGTGAAAAATTATTTGAACCTCATGACATGGGCCGGGTTGATGCTGGCGGGAACAGCTGCTTTGGCCGACGAAACCTGGCAAAGCGCATTGAGCCGGATGCCGCTGGTAGCAGCCGTGACGGAATTGAACCGGACGAACTGCGTGCCACTCATGTTGAACGCGCTTCAGCCGAACGGTGTTGTGAAAGCGCTTGTTTTCATGCCGGGCGCGACGGATGAAATTTATTTTTTCCGCCGCGCGCACGCGGCATTGACCAATGCCAATCCTTCGCTGCTCGACGCTGTGACCGCGTTGACCGATCAGACTTACATACAGGCGACGTTTCGTCCGCCGTTTTTGCTGTTGCACACGACGGAGGACGCCCTTGACGGAATTGCTTTTGTCAAAAACGAATCCACCGCGGCGAAGTTGCGCAAAAAACCCGTCCCCGGCCGGATTATCTTCAACGACAGCGATTGGGATGGCGTGCGGGCGGTATTGAACAAAAAGTTGAGCGTCGGCCTGCGGCCATTCTCAAATGCACCGGATTCGTGGCATTTCTATCGCCACAGTTTTGTCTGCGCCGGCGTGACCGAATGGGAAATGCTTGAAGCCATCGCGCTGGCGGGCAAAACGACTTTCATCCTTCATTGGCGGACGGCGGAGTACAAACTGGACGGACGTGAAGGTGTGGTGCCGGACTTGAAAAATCTTCATTTGCCTTAAAAACCCGGCTGGAAAGCAACGACGCCCATCGATGGCAGATAAAATTCCGCAGAGTGCCGCTGGTTGTGGCAGGGAATGTTTTCCGCCGTGACACCACCGAGATTGCCCTGGTTGCCGCCGGCGTAAATTTCGGCGTCGCTGTTCAATACTTCGCGCCATTTGCCGGCGCGCGGCAGGCCGACGCGATATTTTTCGCGCGGCACCGGTGTGAGATTCAGGATGACCACAAGTTGATTTGACCCATCGGCGGTCTGGCGAACGAACGAAAGCACGCTGCTCTCGCGGTCATTGCAATCAATCCAATAAAATCCGCCGTGGTCATAATCCGCCTGCCAGAGCGCGGATGTCGCGGCGTAGAGTCGGTTCAAATCCCCGACAAATTTTTGCAGGCCGCGATGGAACGGCCCGGCGTCGAGCAGCCACCAATCGAGCTGGCCGTTTTCGTTCCACTCGGCGCTCTGGCCAAATTCGTCGCCCATAAACAGAAGTTTTTTTCCGGGGAAAAACCACTGATACGCGAGCAACGCGCGGAGGCCGGCGAATTTCTGCCAGTCGTCGCCGGGCATCCGGCCAAGCAGCGAGCCTTTGCCGTGAACGACTTCATCATGCGAGAGCGGCAGGATGAAATTCTCATTGTGATGATACAGCATCGCGAACGTCAAATCGTTCTGGTGATACTTGCGATGAATCGGATCGCGGGTAAAATAATTCAACGTGTCATGCATCCAGCCCATGTTCCATTTGAACGAAAAACCCAATCCGCCGAGATACGGCGGTCGCGTGACGAGCGGCCACGCGGTGGATTCCTCGGCGATGGTAACGATCCCGGGAAATTCCGTGTGGGCGGTGTAATTGAATTTCCGCAGGAACTCGATGGCCTCCAGGTTTTCGCGTCCGCCGAATTGATTCGGAATCCACTCGCCTTCCTTGCGCGAGTAGTCGAGGTAAAGCATCGAGGCGACGGCGTCCACGCGCAGACCGTCAATGTGGAAGCGGTCGCACCAAAAGAGCGCGTTGGCGACGAGAAAATTTGAAACTTCGTGACGGCCAAAATTAAAAATTAACGTGCCCCAATCCTGATGCGCACCTTTGCGCGGGTCTTCGTGCTCGTATAGCGCCGTGCCGTCGAATTTAGCGAGCGCCCAATCGTCGCGCGGGAAGTGCGCCGGAACCCAGTCCACAATCACGCCGATACCTGCCTCATGCAGCGCGTTGATGAGAAATTGAAAATCATCCGGTGTGCCGAAACGGCTGGTCGGCGCGTAAAAGCCGGTGACTTGATAACCCCACGACGGATAATAGGCGTGCTCGGCGACCGGCAGAAATTCGACGTGCGTGAAACCCATGCGCCTGACGTAAAGCACGAGCGGCCCGGCGAGTTCACGGCAGCTCCACGATTCGTTCGCGGATTTTTTGCGCCACGAGCCGACGTGAACCTCGTAAACGCTCATCGGCAAACGCAACGCGTCGCGCCCGCGGCGCTGCTTCAGCCACGCGTTGTCGTTCCATTTGAATTTTTGCGTATCCCAGACGATGGCGGCGTTTTTGGGCGCCACCTCGAAGAAAAAACCGAACGGGTCGGTCTTCAGCGAAATTTTTCCATGCGTGTCGCGAATCTCAAATTTATAATGCGCGCCGACACCGACACCCGGAATGAAAATTTCCCAGACACCCGACGCGCCCAGCAGACGCAGCGGGTGAAGGCGTCCGTCCCAATCGTTGAAATCACCGACGACGCTGATGCGCTGCGCGTTCGGCGCCCAGACGGCGAAGCTGGTGCCGGGCACACCGTCAATCGTCCGGAGTTGCGCGCCAAGTTTTTCGTAAATTTTCCGCTCATCGCCCTTGCCGAACAAAAACAAATCCGATTCGCCCAACGTGGGCAGGAAGGAAAAGGCGTCGCGCGTCCGCCGCGCGACGCCTTGAAGATTGGTGATGACCAAGTCGTAGGCGTAAACGCGACTGGCGGATTTCGTGACACCTTCAAAAAGCCCGCTTTCGTGAACGCGCTTCAATTCAAACTTCGGCTTGTCTTTTTCATGAACCGGCTGGATTTCAATTTTGGCGGCGCCGGGCAGAAACGCGCGTACGACGAGACCCGAACCGTCGCCGAGCGGGTGCATGCCGAGCAAGGTGTGGGGCGACTGGTGGATCAGTTCGACAAGACTCCGCAATTCTTCAGCCGTAAGAATCATCCCAGCAAGGGTAGCGTGTCCGGGCGATGGCAGCGACAAAATTTCGAGCGGAAGTTTATGGTTATTGCCGGACGGGGTCTGGCCGTTTGCAGAAATGGTTTAATCTGGCTTAATTGAGCTTAATTCAGCTTAATCGGAGCGGGAGAGGTTTTGCCGGACAATTCCGCCGCGAGTATGCTACCCGGAGCGAGCCCATTTGCGAATGGATGGTTAAAACCCGGGCATTGAGAGTCAAGCGGCAATGCGGTTGTGTCGCCGGTTGAATTGCAACGATGGCGGCGCGGCGGCGCGCGTTCCAATCGGTCAGAGTCCGGCAAGAATCCGTTCGAGTTGCTGCGCGTGATTTTCCAGGCCGCCTTCGGTCCAAATGACAAAATGCGAGCGGGCGATTTTTTGCTCAACCGGCATTTGCGCGGCGATGCGCTGTTGAATTTGTTCCGGCGTCCAGCCGCGCGCGAGCAGGCGTTCGCGCTGTGAAGCCGCCGAGCAGGCGACGCAAATGATTTTGTTGAACTGCGATTCGGCTTGTGTTTCGAAGAGCAAGGGAATGACGACAACGGCGAGCGGGCGGTTTTCCCCACGCCAGGTTTTGATTTGCGCCAGCCAGCGTTCGCGGATGCGCGGGTGCAGGATGGCTTCGAGCTTTTTTCGCGCGGCGGGGTCGGCAAAAACGATTCGAGCCAGTTCATCGCGGCGCAATTGGCCGTCGGCAGCAAGGAGGTTTTTCCCGAAGGCAGTTTGGATTTCCGCGAGCGCGGCTTGTCCGGGCTGGACGAGTTCGCGGGCGAGCTCGTCGGTGTCCATAACCGGCACTTCCCGGGCGCGGAGAAATCCGGCGGTGGTGGATTTGCCCATGCCCACACCACCAGTCAGTCCGAAGCTCTTCATCGGCCGGTGGCGGCTTTACGGCGAGGGCACGAGGTCGCGGTAGAACCGATGGGAATAGTTATTCGCGCTGGGATCAGTAAACATGAAAGAGCCGATGTTGGTATAAATCGAAGTCCAATTCACCAGATTGGTGGATACCTGGATGATGTTGGTCTGTCCCGACCCACTGGTAATTGAGAATTGGAACGCACCGTTACTATTATTGTAACTATCGCCGGACAGCGTGGTATTGCCGGATGGCGCGGTTTTGTTGACAAAACCGCTCACATAACGCAAATGGCCACCAAATTGGCCATCCAGAGCCGCAGGAGTGAAATTGGTGCTGACGCCGGCAAAATAGATGGTCAGGTTGGTACTGATGGTGACCAGTGTACCGTCCAGGAAGTTGTAATTGGTCAAATGGGAAAGATCAAGGTAATTCACGTAAAGGCCGTTGTCCGCGCCCGTGCCGCTGAAGACGAATTGCGGTTCCTGAAAACTGGTGCCATTTCCACCGGCAATCAAAGCCAAGCTGCCGATGGCAGCATTGTTGGCAAATCCGGCAACGGATACGCCAAGGTCCCGGGCGGCCCAAGTATGGGTTATAACCTGACGCTCAGGGGCGGTGGTTTGAAAAGCGGTCTCCAATAAATCGCCGGTTGCGCCGGCCGGCCAGGAGAGCAAATTGAATCCATTCTCACAACTGAAGACATTGCTGGTGCCACCGTTGTCGGTGAGTGAATTTGTCACGGTGAAATTCAGCGCTCCGGCGGCGTCAAGCGTGGATTGATTAATCTGCAGGGAGTTGGCGGCAAATTGAATATTTTGCGCCGAAGAAATAAAAGCTCCGTTCAATATGCCAGACCCGGTTGTCGCGGAGAAGGGCCCGACGGTTGTTTCGTCAACCCCATAAAGATCAAGGACATCACTGTCAATCGTCTGGCTGCCGGCAATAATCTCGCCGGTTGTGTTGTTGACGAATGTGATGTAGTTGGTGGGGCCATCGTCTCCGAAATGGGCGTTATTGGGAATGGAAAGAGTGCCATTGTTGGTAAAATAAAGGAGGGTTGGAGCATTGGCATAAGTCCAATCCTGAATGAGGCCGGAAAGCGACAGGCTGCCGTCCAGGACGAGGCTCTGCCCGTCAAAGAGAAGTGAATTGGCGACGGACAATGAATCGCTGACCACCATGTTGGAGCTGTTCAAAATCAAATCTTGAACCGTTACCGGCACCGTTGATGAAAGGGAACTTGCATCCACGATCATGGCATAAAACACCACCGGCACGAT
>JBEKBA010000082.1:0-12294 GCA_050015635.1 Verrucomicrobiota bacterium | reverse complement strand
CCGTCAGACTGTATGGCTTGCCGTGAAAAATTACAGATTGGACGGCGGCTTCAGTCAATTCGCCTTCCTTTTCGACCGAGGCGCGAACCTCTTTCAACTCACTCTCCAAAAAACTATTTCCCATGGTTGAATTCTTCATCGAACGAACCGGGTCACCCAAAAGGTCCCACTTCATACTGGTAAAAATGGGATCACGGCTGCTTCGCTTCCAATATCCGTTGTCCACCCTCATCATTAATTTTGGCGGATGATTTAGTCATGGCCAAGGGTTATGGTTTGGTTTGCCGGGCGCGTTTTGATTTGGTGGCGGGCAGCAGCGGCGCGGTGATTTTGATATCGGTTGCGGAGGGTTTTGGTTTGGCACTCATTGGGCCTGGCGATTATTTTCCAAAAAGGACAAGGGATTGGCGGATGATTTCATCCAATTCGGCCTTTGAATCGCCGCTGCCGAAGGTGAACGTGCCGGTGAGGTGTTTCCAATCGTCCGGCGAGAGGCCATAAAGTTCGCGGGCGATGAAGATTTCAAGCGCGGCGCGTTCCTTCACGTCATGCGGATTTTTCAACAGCTTTGCGGCGGAATCGGTCATTTTCGTTTTCTGCGTGATTGGGCTTTGTGCTTCAATCTTGCTCGCGGTCGAACAACATCATCTCCGCCAAAATCTTTTTTGGATAGCCTACTTTCGACCATGAATGATTTCGCACGTTGTAACTCCAGCCACGTTGCTCCAATTGTTTCGCAAATTCCTCGCGATTTAGGCTCAAGCAGCCCAAAGCGCGGCGACGCCACAATTCAATCACGAGCCGGTTGAACAGGGCTTCGCTCGTGAAGCTACTTGTGCCGTTATTAAGGCAAGTATCAAAAACTTCTGAAAGAATAGTCGCCGAATCCTTAGTTACGGCGGCTTTTGGTGATTTTGCTGTTTTGAGAATTTTGGCCGGCTTGTAAAACGTCAAAATCATTTCGCCTGCCAACACATTTGCTGAGTTTTTCTTCTTGTGCATTGACCAAATCACGTCACCTGTTTGCGTGATGGCAGCTTTAAGTTCCCCGCCATATTCGCTGGCTGTTTCAAGAATCGTGGCAAAATAACTCGTGTCCCAATGTTGAAAAACTATCGAGAGCCAACGGTCGGGTTTCAAAAGACGAAAGCAAGTTTCAACGCTCCGCGCCAAACTTTGTTTATAATGTTCTTCGGTGTGTTTTTGTTCGCCGCCAACGATAGTTTCCTGTTCGCGTGTTTCATCCGTAACCGGAAAACCAAGCCAGTGATTCCACAGAATTGAAAGGTCGAGGTAGCTGATGAATGCCCCGTAAGGCGGATCAGTAAAAATGTAATCCACGCTACCCGGCTTGATAACTTTGTCGAGCGTTACGGCATCATGCGCCAGCACGCGGAAATCTTTTGCGCTGTCGAGATTGAGCATACCGCCAGACGACTTTTTCCAATATTCGCGCAAGCGCAAAACTTCTTCCTTTGCCGCAAGAACATTCAGGAAACGACCATGAAATGTTTCCCAAATCGGGAGTTCGACGGATTGCTCCGCGAGTTTGTAGCGGTAGATGCTGAAGATGCTCGAACCGCCTCGGCTTTCCGCCCGGCCCTTCGCCGACAGAAAAGTTTTATTGAGTTTGGCCACCGACGCCGACCAAGCCAAAAGCAACAAGTCGCGGATAATGCCGTCCTCGCGTTCAATAGCCTGTTTGATCAGCGCAAGACCAGCCAACTGACGGGGCGTGAACATCTCATGGAAATACTCCGCGTCGGAATTGCGTGGCAATCGGATATTTTCAGGCAGTGCAAGTTTTTGCAGCCATCGCTTTACCACCGCCTCATCTTTTTCGATTTCCCGCACTTGTTTGGAACAAATTTGTTCAACGCGCTCGAAAGCTTGACGAAGTGGCGCGGTGGAAGGCAGTGTCGTATCTGCAATGTTGCGCGCGATAAAATTTGCAAATGGATTCAAGTCATTCTGAATCGCGCTACGCCCCAGCAAAAATGCTTCGATAGCTGTCACACCGGTGCCGCCGAATGGGTCAAGCACCACGTCGCCTTCTTCCGAATATCGTTCAATGTAATCCCGCACTACGTTTGCCGGACGCCGCGTGAAGTAAGGATGCACGCCATAATGTCGCGCGTCCTCCTGCGGGGCGGCAGGAATGGCTTCAAGAATCGGTTCGATATGGGCACGATTCATTTAGCTGGGAAGATAATCAGCCAAAGCCGAAAGTTCGAGAATATCAACATGGTCTGGTGGATTTACCAAGTCATGTTCAATGCACAACACGACGGCTCTCGGAATGTCCGTGTAACGCATGATCTGGTAGTCAAAACGAGAGGACTGTTTCTTGATCTCAACGGGACATGGATACGTGCATAAACTGGTCAAAGATTGCGGGTGTTTTCAACCCTTGGCAAGCGTCGCATGGTTTTGCGCCATCTGTGGTTGCCGCATTGTTCAATCTGTATTGTATCGCCAAAAATTTTACCAAAGTCTGGAAAAGCGCGGTTTGTTCCCGTCAGCGCACGGAAATTAAGTTCCAATGCACAGAGCGGAATGATCGCCCGGCAAAACATCAGCATTACCACATTTCTTGTGATCGGGTTTGTAATCTTGGTGCGGACATGATTTTCAGCAACAACCAGCATCAATTTTCTTTTGTTATCCAGATTCCAGCGGCGGCGGAACGCGAGGGCGGCCTCGACGTTGGGCGGCATTTCAGAGAGATACATTTCGCCATTCTCGGGTTTGATTATTTTTAGAACCCACGCGCAGGCGGAATCAACGCGCTGGTATTGCCGCCAGAAGGCACGGAGAACTTTGATGAGAAAACCGCCGGAACCGCAGGCGGTATCGGCCACGCGGATTTCAAAAAGTTCCGCCATGAGCTGGTCGGCGCGTTTGAAATCGCATTTCCGGCTGCCGACGGCGTCGCAGATTTCATCCGTGATTTTTCCGGCGAGCGAATTGACCAGCGAGTCGGCCATCGGCACGGTGATGCCGGCGGGCGTGTAATAAATGCCTTCGTCCTTGCGATTGGCGGCGAGGAACATTTCGTAGCTCTTGCCGAAAATATCCTCGTCAATGCGGCGGTAGTTGTAGTGGACGATGCCACGGGTGCTGAAGGTCTGATCCCAGGTGTTGATGCCGAGGATGAAATTCAGCTTTTCGCAAAAGCGCTGGAGGTTGGCCGGGTCTTTATCAAGGCGATCCCAGACGCGCGCGGAAAAAATCTCGGTATCGTAATAGTCGTCGAAAAATTCTTCAAATTGGGCGAGGAACTTGGGGACGATGCGGTGCGGGCCTTTAGCCTGCCAGTCGCGCGTGTGCTGGGCATAGGCGTCCTGCGTGTAGTGATAAGGCACAAGCCCGAAATCCTCAATTGTGCGGGCGAAAATGAGTTTATTGATGAGGAGAATGATGGACTCGGCGGCGAGTTCCGGCGGCGACCATTTGACCTTGTCAAATTCATTAAACCAGATTTTGAGATCTTCAAAAAATTGCCGTTCGAGTTCAGGTTTTTCCGCCGTGTCTTCCAAGCGGCGCACGGCGTCGAGCACACTGCGGTTTTCGCGACATTGCGCGAGGAAATCGGCAAACGGGAGTTTTTGGAACGGCTTGCTCTCGAAGAAAAAGTCGCGTGCGCTAAAGAACCATGCCGTGCGCAGGTCGGTCAAAACAAGGTATTCATGGTCGGCCAGATATTTTTTGACCTGGGTAACATGATGCGCGGGATTGGCATCCTGACGCCATAAAGCATCCGGTCCGTCGCACTTAAAAAGAGGTTTGAGTTCAAGCGGAATAGTCTGCCCGATCGGTTCCGGCAGGATAAAATCCACGAAACCTTCGGCGACACCGACTTGCCGGGTCGGCTGGAAACCGAGCACGTCGTTGCAAAGCGCGGTGAAAAGGTCTTCGGCTGCGGATTCGGGCTTCGCGCCATTTTTCAAATCGAGCAGATACTTTTCGATGGGAGCGTAAGACGAGGGCTTACGCGTGTCCGGTGCAAGCGGCAGAAATTCTATGCGTTCACGTCCGGTGAGGTCTTGAAGGGCAATGAGTATGTCGTCGGGCTTCACGCGCCAGCAGTTTGTTGAAATAAATCATGGAAGGCAATTGCTTCATTGCGAGTTGAAAACAATTATGTAGTTTCTCAAACAAGACTGCATCAAGCCCAAAATTAGGGTGGGCGCAATCAACCTCGTCTTTGAGCGCTCCACCATTGCGGAGATTTCGCGCTGGCAGTCTGCCAGAGTCACGAGTTTCGTTTTGTGCTTTGGCTTTCTCATTTTACAAGCCGAGCGGATTTTGGGCTTTGTCTTTTGTGCAGTTCGGAACTTTATTGTTGAACGGGCAGAGACGTTTTGTTCGATGGCGATTGGCATTGGCACTCATGTCCGTTGTCGTAAAGCCGAAAACTTCTGCGAGTGGATGTTTTGTATTCATTCGAGGTTGTCGCCGTAGTAGAGCGTGCCCATTTGAAAGTTTATGGTTGAGAGTTGAGAGATGAGAGTCAAGCGGCAATGCGGTATGCCGCCACCGGTTGAATTGCAACGGCGGAAATGCCCGGGGTTGACCAGGCCACGCTTTACGGCAAACGGAAGAAAATCGGTTTGGAATAATGAAGGACGGGCGCGCTGATTTTATTCAGTTCACGCCCGCCGGTTTGTTGTTCAGGGTCTATACGGGAATCACGAACCCAGTTTGTCGTTGAGCCATTGCCATGCTTGTTTAAGTGAGTTCTTCGCGTCGTCATATGAATTTTGGAAGTCGGTTTTCACGTCATTCCAGTCCGCTGCCGTTGCATTTTTGGCGGCGTCCAATTTTTTGTCTAAAACGGCGCGTTTATCACGCAGGTCTTGAAGCTTTGTTTGCGCGTCAGCCTTGACGGAATCACTGGAAGTGGCAACCTTGTCCGACAATTCTTTTATTTGCCGGTCAAGCGCATCCAGGTCAGCACTTGCTTTGGCTACAAAGGCATCTTTTTTATCGTAGGTGTAATCCACGGTCGGTTGCACGGACTCCGTGACACTGGCCCACGCTTGCGTTGTGCCCGTCTTGACGGCGGCCAAAGCCTGCGTGGTCGTCTGCTTCATGTCCTGCCAGGTGTTGGTGAGGTCAGATTTGACGTTTTGCCACTGTTGGGTGACGGACAACGAATTGGTGTCGCCGGCTGCCGTATTTTCATCCGCCGGATTTGATTGTTTGCAGCCGGTCACCCAGGTTGCGACGGCGAGAGCGGCAAGAATTAATGGTATGATTCTCATAGTCTGCCTTTCGTTTATAAGTTTTAACCGGGTTTGTTATTGGCGGGAAAAACCCGCCGCCATTCAAATATTTAATATAGTTTTGCACAATCATCTTTTGCCACGGCCTGAACCACTCTTTTTGCCGCCACCGGTCACTTCACTTTGTTTACCGTGGTCCATGCGCTTTTGTTTGTCGGTATAACCTTTTTGTAACCGCGTCATCTGGCGGCCAGGTGGAGAATCAATGACACCAGAAATAAAATCAGAAAAATGAAGAACAGAATCTTCGCGATTCCCATAGCCGTGCCCGCGATGGCGGTGAACCCCAGCAGCCCGGCTACCAAGGCGATGATTAGAAAAATAATGGTCCATCTTAACATAAGATTCCTTTCTCAATTGTGGTTGTTCGCACAAGATGAAGCCTGCAAAACGAGTGCCAACACGAATTTTCACAAGGTACGATAAATTTCCATATGTTACACGACCGAAGATAAATGCAAAATGCGAAGTCATCATCGGTCCTGATTGCAAACCGCATTAGAAGATTTATTTAACCGCCAAGACGCCAAGGCACCTGGCGGGGCGGCCAGTGCGCCTGACGGCACGGGGATGAGGGATGGGGTCTGGGGTTTGGGGTCTTGGGGATGGCGTATAGGAAATCGGAACAAAAAAAGGCGGGAGCGATGTCCCAACAATGTTTGGGACGCGGTGGAACGCGTCTTTACCCAAGGGATTGTGCGGACGGCGCAGTCGCCGTCGCGCGTTCCGCTATGGCGGCCGGGGCGCGCCATCCCTACGAAAAATGAAACGTGCCGACGTGTTGCCGGGGTTCCGCAGGGCCGCTGCCGGGGTGGAGCAAACCATCTTGGGCTTGTAAAAGATAGGTGCTCGTCTGATTCTGCTGGAAACAGTTTTCCGAAAGAGTCTCATGTCAAAGGACTTTGAAAAATTACAACGGTCGCCCCGCCACGTTGCCCGCTGGCAAAAGGCGCAACAGGATTTGCTGGGAGGCCGGGCTGAGCTGGCGTTGGATGCGTATCGTGAATTGTTAAAAAAGTTCCCGGGCACGGCCCAGTTGTGGTTTGAATTGAGTTTTGCGGCGGCAAAACAACTGGACTTCGTTCTGGCGGATCAATCCTGCCAGCGCGCGGTTGAACTGGCGCCACGGGATGTTTCCATGCTGGTTTTGATCGGCCAGCAATATCACCAGTTAAGGCGATTGGACAAGGCGCGCGCCTGCTTTGAACGGGCGGTGGCGGCGGACCCCTCCTCCATTCATGCGCAACTTAGTCTGGCCGATTGGTATGAACGTGAACGGCGGCTGGACGACGCCCGGGCCTGTGTTGAGGCGTGTACGGCGCGTCATCCGCAGCACTTACAGGTCTTGTGTGTCAAGGCGCTCCTGCTGCATCGCAAGGGGCAAAACGGGGAGGCGGAAACATTATTGCGTGATTTGATCAAGCGCGGGTCGCAAGACACGAACGTCAAATATACCAGCCGCCATCAACTCGCCGTCGTGCTGGATGAACTTGGCCAATATGCGGAAGCCATGCACTGGTTGGGCGAGGCCAAGGCTGTGCTTGCGCAGACGGCAAACGTCGCCAAAATGGAACAAGACTACGACCGAGCGGTTCGTCGCCGCCGCGAATTGCTGGCCACGTTGACGCCGGAGACCATTCAGCGCTGGCGGCACGAGGATTCCGCCGTCGCGAGCCGTTACCGCCTCGCTTTTTTGGGCGGCCACCCGCGCAGCGGCACGACGTTGCTGGAACAAATCCTCGGCGCGCATCCCGGCATTGCCGCCTTTGATGAACCCATGGCCTTTGTGCAGGAAGTGTCCGATAAACTTGCCCCGCTGGATGCGCCTGCCGCGTTGACCCTGAATGAGCTGGACGCCCTGACCACCGCCCAACGCGCCCATTTCCAGCAGCGTTACCTCAAAAGTCTTTTGCGCGAAGAAACCGGGGAACCGGCGGTTGAACTGTTGCTGGACAAAAATCCTTCACCCACGGCGTCACTTCACCTTTGGCTGCGGATGTTTCCCGGCTTGAAGACGATCATTGCCTTGCGCGATCCGCGTGATGTCATCATCAGTTGTTTCTTCCAGAGCCTTAGGTTGAACACCACGAATGCAAATTTCCTCAGCCTCGAACGAACGGTCAGGCACTACACCGATCTGATGGACGTTTGGCTTGCATTGCGGGAACCGGGTGGCTTCGACTGGATCGAAACGCGTTACGAAGACATCGTGGGCAATCTGGAATCCGAAGGACGCCGGATGACGGATTTTCTGGGTTTATCCTGGCATCCGCAACAGGCGAATTACCATGAAACCGCCCGCAAAAAATTTATTTTTGCGCCGACTTACAGCGAAGTCACGCAGCCGGTTTATAATCGCGCGATTGGCCGCTGGAAGCATTACGCGGAAGCACTGGCGCCGATTCAGGAACAACTGGCCCCTTATTGCCGAGCATTCGGTTATGAATTGTAAAAAGCCGACACGAATTAACGCGAAGCAGCGCGCTGTCCCCACCATCAAATTTTCAACTTGTCAAAGAACAGGACTTCCCTTGAAAAACTCTTTTCGGAGTCCGAGGCATGAATCATGTTAAATAGAAATTTGTCATCACCCGGTTGCTGAAATTTCAGCCGGTACGGAGCATTCGCTTCTTCGGCGCCCTGCCGGAAGTCTCCGCGAATAGTGCCTGTATCCGCCTGCCACGGCCTGGTTGCGCCCACGGCCTTGCGAACCTTCTGAACGGCGTCATCTCCCCTTAAATGCATGACCTTCACCGGGCCGTAAGCCATATACTTCGACGTTCCCTCCAGACAGGGAGGCTTGTCCCCGATGGCGGGAAAATAAAATTCCCTCCATTTTTCTTCCGGAAGATTTTCGCCATCAGCGAGCGTGCATTCCGCCACCACTGTTAATCCCAAGGCTTTCAGGCGGGCCTCGACCTGACGGTTCAGGTTGCGCCAGAACGAATCCGGTTTGATGATGACCAGCGTATTCTCTTCTTTACCATCCACCATAGCTACTCCGGGTTTCAGTCTGCGATTTCAATAGCTGGATGTCAAACACACCTGTTTTTTTTGGTGGTGGCTCAGTTTGAAATCAGGGATGCCATGAATCGTTAGGAAACTGATATTGATATTGTTCTAAACGACGATATGCCGCCATGCGGTCGTCATCGGTAAATGTGTCGCGCCACTCTGGGCGAAGGACAAGTGCCTCAACGGTGAGATCGAGGCGTCCGCGCTCCCATAACGCGGTGTATCCTTGTGCTGGCAGGCTGTCATGAATTAGCTGCATGGCTGTATCGTAACCAAATCGCTCCTCAACCATCTCGCGGAAGTAGTTCGCTGAGTAATGTGCCTCCTGCAACGCTCGGCGGTAAATGCCGAACATTGCTACCGTAAACTCTGGATGTGGGTCTGACATTGTTGAAAGAAAAACTTAACGAAGAAACCTGAACTCACCCCCCCAAAAATCAAGGCAACAGTCCAACGATTTCTTCCAAGCTCCAAACGTGGTCAGAAATTCCCGTTTCCATTGCTCTCCAGCCGCCGTCCGGCATATTTGACTTTGGCTGGTTCTCAAGTAGTTTGTCCCGCCAGCCCCGCCGGATTTTGGAACGCGACGTGCTAAATATACCTTTTAGATCGGCAATTTTTGGAAAAGGCCGGTAAACATGTTAAAAACAAAACCTCTGTCCGGGTGTTTCCTTGGGACTGCGATTATTCTGCTTTGCGGTATTTGCCCTGTTTTTGCCGCAGGTTGGAAAATTTTGCCCGGTCACGTGCCGCCAGTGGTGTCAAGTTTGACGGCCAAAGGGCTGCTCCCCGCAACCAGACAGTTACGGCTGGCCATCGGGCTGCCGCTGCGCGATCCGGCGGGCCTGGACAATTTTCTGGCACAGGTTTATGACCCGACCAGTCCGAACTTTCGCCGGTTTCTGACGCCCGAAGAGTTCACCGCGCGTTTCGGCCCGACCGAACAGGATTACGAGGCGGTGAAAAATTTCGCGCGAACGAACGGCCTGACTGTCACCACCACTTTCCACAACCGGCTGGTGCTGGACGTGACCGGCCCGGCGGCGGCGGTTGAAAAGGCGTTTCACATCACGTTGCACGTTTACCGGCATCCAACCGAGGCGCGGGATTTTTATGCGCCGGACACCGAGCCAACCGTGGACGTGGCCTTGCCGGTGGTGGATATTCAAGGGTTAAGCGATTTTTCGCGGCCGCACCCGAAGCTGATAAAGAGGAACGTGACGAACATACCCAAAACTGGTTCTGCTCCGGACGGTTCCGGGGACTATTTTGGCAACGATTTTCGCAACGCCTATGTGCCGGACACGACCTTGACTGGCGCGGGACAAATGGTCGGGATGTTTGAGGCCGATGGTTATTATTCCAGCGACATTGCCGCTTATGCGACGGCGGCGGGAAACGGGCGGACGAACATTGTCATCCAGACGGTTTTGCTGGACGGCTACAACGGCGTGCCAACAACCGGGGCCGACAGTGGCAATCCCGAAGTTTCACTGGATATTGAAATGGCCATGTCCATGGCGCCGGGGCTCTCTAAAATCATCGTCTATGAGGGAAATTCAGACAATTTCATCCCCAACGATATTTTGAACGTAATGGCGGCGAGCAATACCGTGAATAATTTGAGCTGCTGCTGGAGTTGGAGCGGCGGCCCCAGCACAACCACGGACGCCATTTTCCGGCAGATGGCGGCAGAGGGACAATCGTTCTTCAACGCCGCGGGCGACAGCGACGCGTTCACCACCGGTGCGGATTCCATTAATGGCGTTGATAACCCGTCGTTGGGCAACGCGCCAGCCAGCTCGCCTTACATCACGCAGGTGGGCGGTACGACGCTGACGATGAACGGTACGGGTGCTTCCTACGCCTCGGAAACAGTTTGGAACTGGGGCTACGTGGCCAGTGACGCCGAATATCTCGGCAGCAGCGGCGGCATCAGCAGTCACTACTCAATTCCGACCTGGCAGACCAATGTGAGCATGGCCGTCAATCAAGGCTCGACCACCAAACGCAACATTCCGGACGTGGCCATGAACGCAGACAATGTCTTTATTGATTTCGGCAACGGATCGAGCCAGACGGTTGGTGGCACAAGCTGTGCCGCGCCGTTGTGGGCAGGGTTGACGGCATTGGCGAATCAGCAGGCGGCCGCGACCGGCAGCGCGGCTGTCGGATTTATCAACCCGATGGTTTATGCAATCGGCGCGAGCCCGGATTACGCGCAGGATTTTCATGACGTCACCACGGGCAACAACATCTGGAACAGCAGTCCGTCGCAATTTTATGCCGTCAAAGGATACGATCTTTGCACCGGCTGGGGCACACCGGCGGGGAAAAACTTCATTGATGACCTGTTGGCGCAGGGAGATTCGCTGGGAATCATTTCAGGTTTGACGCCTGCCGCCACCGGCGTGGCGGGCGGGCCGTTTAATTCTCCGGCTTCCGTCATCATCCTGACCAACTCCGGTGTAGCGCCATTGACGTGGAAATTGGTCAATCCCAACAGGGTGACCTGGCTGAATGTTTCCCCGGTCGGCGGCACACTGGACCCGCAGGCGACGACAAATGTCATTCTCAATTTCACCGCTGCAGCCAACAAACTGGCCGTCGGAAATCACATGGTCAGCCTCGAATTTTCCAACCTGACCTCGATGACGGTTCAGCTTGTCACGTTCCAGTTTCAGGTGTTGCCGGTGTTGTCCGTGCTGCCCGCAAGCGGTTTTACCGCGACCGGCGCGGTTGGCGGACCGTTCACCCCCGCCGCGCAGGATTTCACCATTTCAAATCTGGGCGGCACCTCGGCCGTCTGGAAAGTCGCGGTATCCAGCGCGTGGCTCGCGGTTGACCCATCCGACGGCCAGGTGGCGGCCGGCGGCCAGACCCATTTCACCGTGTCCCTTGCCGCAATTGCGGACAAAGTCGCCGCCGGTAATCACAGAGCCACCGTCGTAGTTCGAAACGGTAAAAACCAGATTGTGCAGCGGCTGCCGTTCACTTTGAGCATCGGGCAGAACATCGTTTCCAACGGCGGCTTTGAAACCGGCAATTTTAACGGTTGGACCCTGAACGCAACTTCCACCCAGGTCGGTAACTTAAGCGGCCTGGTTCACAGCGGCCGTTATGGCGCCGAGCTGGGACAGCCTACTAACACGCCGGGGTATCTCTCGCAAACGCTGCCCACGACCGCCGGGCAGACTTATCTGCTCTCGCTCTGGATTCACAATCCGAAAAATCCCTACGGCGCGACCCCAAACGAATTTTTTGTCCAATGGGAAGACACCACGATTTACGATGTCGTTGACCTTCCGTTCGGCCCGTGGACCAACTTGCAATTTGTCGTCACGGCCACCGGCTCCGGCTCGCTCCTCCAATTCGGCTTCGAGGACAATCCTTATTATCTGGGTCTGGACGACATCAGTGTGAAACCCGTTACGGCGCCGAAGGTCGAGGCCGCCACCCGCCCGCCCGCCTCATTCGACTTGACCTATGCCGTCACTGCCGGAGTGTCCTATCAAGTCCAATACAAAACCAATCTCATGCAACCGGACTGGATTGACATGGGCGGCAACATTTTAGCTGAAACCAACTCGCTGAAGTTCTCGGATACAGACGTCGTAAATTATCCGCAAAAATTTTACCGGTTGATGCCCGTCCCTTGAAATCAGTGGAGAATTTTGGAACGCGACGCGGAGAGAGTGTTGTTTTTAAGTCGTAACCAGGACTGCGCCGAAGCCAATACGAACTGCCATAGCCATTGACCCGGTGACAAAAAACTTAAAACGGCCAGTTGATGCCAATGGATAAATAGAGTTGCCCGCCCAAATTTAATCGTCCTTCCCGGCCTCCGCCGCTGAACGTGGCATCGTCCATTGGCATGTATTGCGCACCCACGTAAATGTCACCGCTATCCACCACGTGAACCATCAATGTTCCGTTCACGTAACCGCCATAGGTCAGGTCGGTCGCTTCAAAGCCGCCCGTATTGCGGGCG
>JBEKBA010000081.1:0-12568 GCA_050015635.1 Verrucomicrobiota bacterium | reverse complement strand
TTCTCAATTTGGGCAAAGTGGATTTCAATACAATCATTGAATACAAGTAAAATATTATATGGATAAAATTAAATTCTACGAACAACTGGCACAAATACTGGACATTGAGGAAGTGCAGCCCAAAAATGTTCTCAAGGGCTTTGAAACTTGGGATTCGCTGGCGATCCTCTCGGTTTTGGCCATGGCTGACTCGACTTATGGCGCGTCAATAAAAGCGGAAGAAATACGTTCGGTTGTTACCGCGGCGGAACTGGCGAATTTGGTGGAATTAAAGAGGAAGTAGGATTTGGTGTTGATGGCCGCAGTTTCTTTGCCTGATGACATACGCATGAAAAGCATTTTCAAAAATAAGAAGATTAGCGCCATTATCTCGGTGTTGCCGAAAGAGGAGTATCGTTTTGACGAGGAATTCCCTCTTTTCAAGCTCACCGCGGACAAAGCAAAGCGGTTCAAGAAAATGATGAGCCTGGACCGGCACCGAATTGCGCCGCCGGAAGTGTGTTCTTCCGACCTTTGCCTGTATGGTCTGCAACGGCTGTTGAACGAGGGAGCATTGAAGAAGGAGGAAATTGGCGCCCTGGTGTTCGTGTCCCAGACGCCGGACTACTTCATGCCACCCACCAGCAATGTGATTCATGGCAAGCTGGGTTTGGGCCACGATGTGGTATGCCTCGACATCAATCAAGGTTGCACGGGTTTTCTACTCGGACTGATGCAGGCATTTTCGCTTCTGGAAATGGCGGCACTCCCCAAGGTGGTTTTGTTGAACGGTGATACATGTAGCAAACAAATGGACAAGTGCAATCGTGTTTCTTATCCCTTAACCGGCGATGCCGGTTCAGTGACGATCATTGAGCGGTGTGAAGCGGAGAATCCCATTTACATGGACTTGAAAAATGACGGCTCGCGTCACCAGGCGATCATGATTCCAGCCGGCGCCTATCGGATGCCCTCCACGCCGGAGACGTTGAAGTTGCAGGAGGTGGATGAGGGAGTGCTTCAGAATCTGGAACACATTCACATGGACGGCGCCGCCATTTTCAATTTCACGATGGGGGATGTACCGCAGCAGATTGACGACATACTCGCTTTTTCCGGCGATACCAAGGACTCTATCGAGTACTTTTTGCTCCATCAACCAAATCCTTTCATCCTGAAACAGATGGCGGATAAGATGAAAATCCCGCAGGAGAAACTGCCAAACAACATCGTGAGTCTCTTCGGCAATTGCAGTTCAGTGACCATCCCACTGAACACCGCCTTTAACTACGGGAAGCAGTTGCAGCGCGAGACCTGTCGCGTATGCTTTTCTGCATTTGGTGTCGGACTTGCCTGGATTTCAATGGTCATGAATGTGGGTCCGCTGGAAGTCTGCAAGGTTGTGGATTACGAATCAGCCTGACTTGGGCGTATGGGCGAGACTTACACACTGATCACAGGCGCCTCATCCGGCTTTGGCCGGAGCATTTCGCAGAAACTTGCTCCTTCTCGGAAACTTGTCCTTGCCGACATAAGTGCCGAGAAACTGGAAGTTGTGCAGAACACCTGTGAAGCTCCGGAACGGCATCTTTTATGGGCGCGGGATTTGAGCCGATTGGACGGGATTGGCGATGACTTGGCTTCGTTACTGGTCGCAAAAGATATCGGCATTGACCACTTCATTCATTCGGCGGGTGTCTTCGGGATTCAATTTGCGCGCGCCAATGAGATGGCGTTTGTGACCCGGATGTTTAACATAAATCTGTTTTCTGTAATGGAAATCATCCGGCCGCTGGTGCAGAAAAGGGTGAACAAAGGGGTACTGCGAAGCATTACCCTTATCTCCGCCATCGGTAGCCGACTGGGGGGGAAAGGTTACGCCGTCTACGCCGCGAGCAAAGGCGCGGTGAATGCACTGTCTCTTTCTCTCGCCGTGGAACTTGCCCCGGCGGTTCGTGTGAACGCGGTTTTGCCCGGCACCATTGAAACGGAGATGAACAAGGAGCATTTCGCCAATCCTGATTTTGCGGCGTCCATGCGTGCAATCCATCCGTTAGGTTTCGGACGTCCTGAAGATGTGGCCGATGCAGTGGAGTTTCTGTCCTCTGACCGTGCCCGCTGGATTACCGGGCAGGAAATTGTCGTGGATGGCGGCAGATTTGCAAAGAAATCCCCTTTATCCTGAAACTGGGCGTATGGGCGAAATTTGCACATTGATTACTGGCGCTTCATCCGGCTTTGGCCGGAGCATTGCACAAAAGCTTGCTCCTTCCCGAAAGCTTGTGCTCGTCGGCAGAAGTGCGGAGAAACTGGAGGCTGTGCGGAAAACTTTTGAAACTCCGGAAAAGCATCTTTTATGGGTGTGGGATTTGAGCCGGTTGGACGGGATTGACGGAGAACTAGCCTCGTTGCTTGCCACAAAAGATATTGGCATTGATCACTTCATTCATTCGGCAGGTGTCACCGGTATTCAACTTGCGCGGGCCACAGAGATAGCGTTTGTGACCCGGATTTTCAACGTGAACTTATTCTCCGCCATGGAAATCATCCGGTCGCTGGTCCAGAAAAGAACGAACAAGGGGGCGCTGCGAAGCATCACCTTCATCTCTAGCATTGCCAGCCGGGTGGGGGCGAGTGGTTACTCTGTTTACGCCGCAAGTAAGGGCGCGGTGAATGCGTTGTCTCTCTCGCTTGCCGTGGAACTCGCCCCATCGATTCGCGTGAACGCAGTTCTGCCGGGCATCATCCAAACGGAGATGACCAAGGAGTATTTCACCAATTCCGACTTCGTGGCACTCTACCCGTTGGGTTTCGGGCGCCCTGAAGATATAGCCGATGCTGTGGAGTTCCTGTCCTCCGACCGTGCCCGCTGGATCACCGGACAGGAGATTGTCGTCGATGGCGGCCGATCAGTTTTCTCTCCAGTTCCAAGTGAGTGCGGAGCGGACAAAATTGCTTCCAAGGGCAATAGTCCACGCGTTCCACGGCGGCTTTGATTTGTGAACCTTATTTTCTCTTCAAAAGCTTCAAAGCAAAGCCGTCCGGCGTTGGAAGAGTTGATGTTCTTCAACCCCCGCCAATTTCGGGCGCGGAAGGGAATCGTCAACTCACTGGAAAAGTTCGGCCATCCCCGGCTTGAGGAGACAACTGACAGTCTGTCCATCCGGGTCGGAGATTGCGATGCACAAATCCTTTTTGCTTTCGATCAGGATCGCCTGTGCGGCGACCCTGTCGGCATTGTGGTTTTCCTTCGAACATCTCCTGTTGAAGTCGCCATAATGCACATTGCAGTGCATCCGGATTATGCCCTGCAAGGTGAACGTTCCGGAACAGGATTGGGGATTATTCTGGTTGAAAAAGTGAAGGAAATTGCCGCGCGAATAGTCGGGGTCGAGCGAGTGGTTTTTTTCTACGGGCAGGAGACCGTGATACGACTCTGAAGATTGAAGTGGCGTCCGACTTATGAAGCACTCATTAGTAATAGAAGGTTTTGGTGTGCGTCTTCGCCCGGTTCGCATGGAGGATGCGGCCTTCGTCGTGTGGCTCAGAAATTTGGATTATGTGAAGGGAAAGGTTGGTGATTCCGCTACTGACGTAGCCGGTCAGGAGACATGGCTGAATAATTATTTTAAGCGGGAAGGTGATTATTATTTCATCGCCGAGACGCTAAGCGGGATTCCTTTGGGAACACACGGCATTTACGACGTAAGGGGAACCAGTGCGGAGAAAGGACGGCATATTATGCGTCCGGAAGTGATGGCGGGGATTCCCACTGCCATGTTGGCGACGGATCTGGCCTTCGGAAAGATGGGATTGAAAGAATTGCGGGCGACCTCTGTGTCAACCAACCTTGCTGTTCATTCCCTTCACCGAAAGTCTGGGTTCAAACAGGTTGGAATCATACACAAGGCACAGACCATTGAAGGCAAGCCTGTGGATTTGGTACAGTTTCTTCTCGCACCGGAAGCATGGGTCAAAGCCCGCGAACGTTTATTGCCGTTAGCTCAATATGCCGAGACGCACATCATGGAATGGGAAAAGCACAATGCGAAGCGCAAAACCGCAATGGACACTGACAAACCTGACTGACAATTTTTTATTATGGACCTAAATCAATGCAGCATCGTCAATCTGCCAAAAATTACCGACCCGCGCGGTAATCTGACTTTCATTGAAGGCGGGCGGCACGTGCCGTTTAAGATTCAGCGGGTCTATTATCTTTACGACACGCCCGGTGGTGCGGAGCGAGGTGGCCATGCCCACAAAGATCTGCACCAATTGATTGTCGCGATGTCCGGTAGTTTCGACGCGATTCTCGACAACGGCACACAGAAAAAACGATTTCATCTGAATCGTTCCTATTACGGCTTGTATGTGTGCCCGATGATTTGGCGCGAATTAGATAATTTTTCATCCGGTTCCGTATGTATGGTTCTGGCTTCTAATTTTTATGACGAGTCAGATTACTATCGTGACTATCAGGGATTTCTGAAGGCATTAAAATAAACCTCATGAAAGTGCCATTCCTAGAATTGAAGCCAACTTACGACGAGCTGCGTGCCGAGTTTGATGCGGCATACCACCGGGTTATGGATTCCGGCTGGTATTTGCTGGGCAACGAAATTGAATTGTTTGAAACCGAGTTCGCCAAATATTGCGAAGCCAAACATTGCATTGGGGTCGGCAACGGACTTGAAGCATTGCATTTGACTCTGCGCGCCTATGGCATTGGCGCGGGTGACGAAGTCATCGTTCCATCAAATACCTACATCGCCACTTGGCTGGCGGTCTCTTATGCCGGTGCCGTACCAGTGCCGGTTGAACCTGATTCAAAAACATTCAACCTCGACCCGAACAGGATTGAAGGGGCAATCACGCTAAGTACAAAGGCCATCATGCCCGTGCATCTTTACGGACAGCCGGCGGACATGGATCCTATATTGGATATCGCACACAAGCACGGATTGAAAGTGATCGAAGACAATGCACAGGCACAAGGCGCGCGTTACAAAGGTCGGCGCACCGGTTCACTTGGTGACGCGGCGGGCAGCAGTTTTTATCCCGGCAAAAATCTCGGCGCGTTTGGTGACGCCGGCGCGGTGACAACCAACGACGACGCACTAGCCGAAAAAGTGCGTGTGCTGCGCAATTATGGCTCGAAAAAAAAATATTACAACGACGTGAAAGGTTATAACTCGCGTCTGGATGAACTGCAAGCGGCCTTTCTGCGGGTGAAGCTCAAAAAAATGGACGAGTGGAACGGGCGGCGGCGTGCAGTGGTGGAAAATTATTTGAAAGGATTGCGTGGAGCATCGGATTTGATTTTGCCGTTCGTACCGGTCTGGGCGGAGCCGGTCTGGCATCTGTTTGTTGTCAGATGTTCGCAACGCGATGCATTGCAAGAAAAGCTCGGGGCGGCGGGCATCAGCACCTTGGTTCATTATCCGATTCCGCCCCACTTGTCTGGCGCTTATGCGGACGAAAAATGGCAGTGCGGAAAGTTTCCAATCGCAGAAGAACTCGCTAAAACAGTTTTGAGTCTGCCCATGGGACCGCATTTGAAATCCGCGGCGGTAAATTTTGTGTTAACTTTTTTTACCATCTGATTTATGTCGTTTAAATCATTTTTGAGGTTGCCTTGGTGCTATCTGTCGCGGGTTTTGAAAAAGATAAGAGGAATATATCTGACCAGTCTTGTGACTAAAAAAAGTTCTGATGCGAGGATATTCATTACCGATCCATTTCTTCCGGTAACGATACGGATGGAGAAAGGAGCTTCATTCATACTCAATGGAAAATTGACCTTCGATGCTTGGGTTGGTTCGAGAGAGCAAGTGTTTATTCAACTTGGAGAAAGCAGCAAATTAACGATTAATGGAGACTTCACCTTAGGAAATGGATGCCGCATTATTATCATGCCGGGTGGACAGTTGCAGATTGGGGGACGGTTGAAAGAAAGTGCGTCTGGAATAACTGAAAAGAGTATGATCATGGTACGAAGGCGCATCATAATTGGAACGGATCTTATCTGTGCGTGGGGGGTATTCATTACCGATTGTGATTGGCACGAGATGACCGGTATTTGTAATACTGAAGATACCGTGATCGGTAATCATGTGTGGATTACGCCGAACTGTTCGATCTTAAAGGGATCAAGAATCGGCAACGACTGTATTGTTGCTACGGGGACCGTCACTCACAAAGCCACCTTTGCTGACAGCTGTCTAATAGGCGGGGTTCCAGCCCGTGTGTTGGCTCAAAACCGTGAATGGACTCGCGACCTCAAACCGTTATACTAAAACGCATCCTATAAAAGCTGCATGGTGACAATAGAAGTGCCAAATCCGGATAAAGTGAACTCAATTATGATTAAAGAAGTAATTGCGAAAATAGTACAACCTACTGCAGTTCTACAATCTAAATTTTCCTATAGTCAAATCATCAAATCTTCAGCATTGATTGGCGGCTCTTCAATGTTGAATGTTGGGTTTGGAATTATTCGCACGAAAGCAATGGCTCTATTGTTAGGGCCGGCAGGTATAGGATTACTTGGATTATATAGCTCAATTTGTGATGTAACACGAACTTTTGCAGGAATGGGTATCAACACCAGCGGCGTGCGTCAAATTGCAGAAGCCGTTGGTAGTGGAGACTCTCGTCGTATTGCCTCCACAGTAATTACCTTGCGCAGCGTAGCGTTTTGCACCGGCGCATTAGGTGCGTTGCTGTTGTTAGCTTTTAGCAAATTTGTATCGCGTTTGACGTTTGGGGACGGTCTTCACACTGTGTCAGTGGCTATATTAGCGGTGGCGGTTTTTTTTTATGACATTTCAGCGGGGCAAAGTGCGCTCGTTCAAGGCATGCGTCGAATTTCTGATCTCGCCCGCATGAATGTATTAGGGGCATTTTATGGAACAGTTTTCAGTGTTTTGATCGTCTATTTCCTTGGGGTACGCGGCGTGGTTCTATCTCTTGTAAGCGTGGCGGCAATGGGCATTCTCACATCATGGTGGTATGCGAGAAAAATTAAAGTAGAACCGATTCGGATTACCTTGCAGCAAATCACGCAAGAAGCCTCTGCACTCTTCAGATTGGGGGTTGTTTTTATGGCAAGCAGTTTGATGACATTCGGTGTGGGATATTTGGTTCGTATCTTGGTGCTGCACAGAATGGGCATTGAAGCCGCTGGTTTTTATCAAGCTGCATGGGTTTTGGGTGGTTATTATACCACATTTATTCTTCAGGCTATGGGAGCTGATTTTTATCCTCGATTGACTGCCTTTGCCAAAGAGAACTTGGAATGCAATCGGTTGGTGAATGAACAAGTTGAAGTAGGATTGCTGGCAGCCGGCCCTGGGGTGTTGGCAACTCTTACTCTTGCGCCATTCGTGATAGAATTATTCTACTCGGCCAAATTTGGACCGGCAGTGGAAATCCTCCGTTGGGTTTGCCTAGGCGCGATGGTGCGCGTGGTTAGTTGGCCTCTGGGATTCGTCTTGATCGCAAAAGGTGAGCGGATTCTTTACTTCTGGGCTGAATTGTTGAGCAATGCGGGTTATGTGGGGTTGATTTGGATTGGTATGCAAGTTCGCGGATTGCAAGGAATCGGAATTGCATTTTTTTCGTTGGTTGCCATGAATGCGATTGGTATTTATCTTATTGTTAATCGTTTGAGTGGATTTCGCTGGTCTAAAGTGAATCGCCAGTTGGGATTTCTATATGCACTCTTGATTACAGTGGATTTTATCGGCTGGTATTTGTTTCCTCGCTGGGTAGTGATGGTACTTGGTGTGTCGGTCACATTGTTCACAGGCATCTATTCATTGAAGAAACTTTGCACGTTGGTTCCTTTGGAACGATTACCCGGAACGGTGCAAAAGATCATTTTGTTTCTTCGGCTAGCGCCTTTAAAAACAAAAGAGTAACCTGCCCTGCCATTCATTTTAGAAAACAATAATACGTTAAAAGGAGAAATACATCCATGAAAATAGCAGTAATCGGCTTGGGTTATGTCGGACTTCCGTTATCGCTTCAATTCGCGCATTCGGGAGTGACAGTTTTGGGTTTGGACATTGACCGGATCAAGGTGGAATCGCTCAATGGTGGGCGGAGTTATATCAAACATATTTCTGCCGAAGACATCGCCGAAGCGGTGAGGGCTGGCAAATTTTCCGCCGCCACTGATTTTAGCCTTGTCAAGGAAGTCGAGGCGATCGTCATTTGCGTGCCGACGCCGTTGAACAAAAACCGCGAACCGGACATTTCGTTCATCATTGAGACCGGCAAATCCATCGCACCACATCTTGCGAAAGGCACGCTAGTGGTTTTGGAATCCACAACGTATCCGGGCACGACAGACGAAGATTTGCGCGCTGTGCTTGAAGCCGGGTCGAGGCTGAAGGCTGGAACGGATTTTCACCTCGCATTTTCACCGGAACGTGAAGACCCCGGCAACGTTCAGAGCAAAGTTGGAATTATTCCCAAAGTCATCGGTGGCTACACGCCTGCGTGTCTCGAACGCGCGAAGGCGCTCTATGGTCGCGCCATTAAAACACTCGTGCCGGTTTCGTCCTGCCGCGCAGCGGAGGCGACAAAGCTGCTGGAAAATATTTTCCGTAGTGTGAACATCGCACTGGTCAACGAACTGAAACTCGTTTATGGCGCGATGGACATTGATATTTGGGAAGTCATTCAAGCTGCAAAAACCAAACCGTTCGGCTTCATGGCTTTTTATCCGGGTCCGGGTTTGGGCGGTCATTGCATTCCGATTGATCCATTTTATCTCACTTGGAAAGCGCGCGAGTTCGGTCAAAACACGCGCTTCATCGAGTTGGCGGGCGAAATCAACACGGCGATGCCTGCGCACGTCATCAATCGCACTGCCGAAGCGCTCAATGCAATGAAGAAACCGATGAACGGCAGCCACGTGCTGATTTTGGGGCTGGCTTACAAACCGAATGTGGACGACGACCGCGAGTCACCGAGTTACGTTCTGCTGGATTTGCTAAAAGCGCGCGGAGCCCAGGTGGCATATCACGATCCTTACGTACCGATGATTCATGTGACGCGTGAACATCCGCATTGGGTGGGCACGCGTTCGGTGGGTTGGAATCGTGAAACCCTGCAAAGTTTCGATGTGGTCATCATCGCTACCAACCATCAGGCGGTCAACTACCAGGAACTCGCGGATTGGGGGTTGTGTATCGTGGATACGCGCAACGCCATGGCCGGAGTGAAAACAAAACCAGAACAGGTTTGGAAAGCCTGAATTCGGTCGAACCAGAAAGAAACTTGTTATGATCTTGTTGCTGGGAGCCAGTGGCTACATGGGCCAGGCTTTTGCAACAGAGTTGCGGCGGCGGAGTTACAGTTTCATTCCGCTCACGCGCAAGGCGATTGATTATACGGATTTCGCCATCTTGTTTGATTATGTTCGGAAGGTTAAACCGGAATTCATCATCAACGCGGCAGGTTACCCGGGTCACCCAAATGTGGATGCTTGTGAACCGGCGCGCGAGGAAACTCTCTATGCGAACACGCTCCTGCCGCAAACCGTCGCCCGCGCCTGTATGATGACCAGCACGCCATGGGGTCACATTTCTTCAGGCTGCATTTATCGCGGCGCGAAGCTGGCCTCGGCCAATGGAAAAACACAGATTGTGGAAGGGGCGGAATTGCTAAAAGTGTTTACCGAAAGTCCCGAAAGCCTGCGGGGTTACACCGAATGGGATGAACCTAATTTTTCCTTCCGGCACGGGCCTTGCAATTTTTATAGTGGAACCAAAGTGCTCGCGGAAGAGTCAATGCGCGGGCTGGGGGAAGGTTACATCTGGCGTCCCGGAATGCCGTTCAACGAGCGGGGTGAACCGAGAAATTTTCTCTGGCGCATCCAGCACTATTCAAGAGTTTATGCCGGTGTGAATTCGCTTTCGCACCTCGAGGATTTTGTGCGGGCAAGTCTGGATCTTTGGGAAAAGCGGGCGCCGTTCGGGATTTACAATCTCACTAATCCTGGAGTCGTCTCCACGCGACAGATCATCGAAATGATTCTGCGCATCCTCAAACCAAACCGCCGTTTTGAATTCTGGAAGGATGACGAGGAATTTTATCGTTACGGAGCCAAGTCGCCGCGTTCCAATTGTATTCTGGACGTTTCAAAATTACTGGCCACCGGCGTCAGGATGCACCCGGTTGCAGAGGCGTTGGAAAGTTCACTGCGCAGTTGGATTCAATCGGCGGCGGTTGCGGACCCGGTGCTTCATTGAAGATTTTCCTGTTTTTTCCCCGTGTCCTCAAGCAACGTAACCGCAACTGTGAAAATGAGATTCAGAAAAAAACGGATCGTTTCCCGCCACGCCAAAATCCCCATGCTCATCGGTGCCCTGTCGGGTTTGCTGTTGAACCGGCACGCGCAGGCGCAAAGCGTGTTGCCGCCGTTGCCCGAATCCGCCAACACCACGCCCGCCGCGCTCCAATCAGCCCAGAACGACGAGATGGACGTGTTTGCCACGCCAGCCGCGGAAACCGAATCCGAACCGTTTCGTTGGGGGTCGCTGACCTTGCGCCCGTATTTTTCCTATCGGTTCACATACGCAAGCGGGATTTTAGTTGCACCCAATCAGCCGGCGAGTATGGTGATTCAGCAAATCTCACCGGGATTTCTCTTGGATGTCGGCAGTCACTTGACGCTGGATTACGCGCCCACATGGTCGCTATATTCAAACAAAAATTTAGAAAACACCATTGGCAACGCGGTTGGATTGACGTGGGGTAGCGCGTATAATGATTGGGTCTTGGGTGCCTCACAAAGTTACACGGCTTATTCCGAGCCGATGGTCCAAACGGCCACGCAAACTTCCCAGCAAAATTATCTGACAACCGCCAGCGCCTCCTACAACTTCAACACCAAGATGTCGATGGATTTGGCGGTCTATCAGAATTTTTGTTTCGTCGGGAATACTTCTACAAACTCATCCGGGAATCTTGCAAACTATCGTGAATGGTCAACGCTGGACTGGCTGAATTACCAATTCTGGCCGCGACTGAATGTCGCTACGGGCATCGGCTTCGGTTATGACGATGTAGAGTCAAGCCCCGCTTTGCTCTTCGAGCAATATCAGGCGCGAATCCAGTGGCGCGCGACCGACAAGATCAGTTTTCAACTGCATGGCGGCATTGAAGACCTGCAGTTTCTCAGTGGTGGCGAAAGCGATCTCATCAGCCCGGTTTTCGACGGGACAATCCAATACCAGCCGTTTGAAGTGACGAAGCTCTCTTTGACCGCGCAACGGAGCGTGAGCCCGTCTCTTTTTCAAAATCAAACCACGGAAAACACCAGCTTTGGCGGCGATCTCAATCAGCGACTGCTGGAATATTTTTATCTGGATTTGAACGGGGGCTACCAAATCACTAAATACACTTCCTCAACCAGCAGCACTGCCGTCAACCGCGAAGATGATTATTATTTCCTGAATACACAGTTGAGCTGCACCTTTTTAAAACGCGGCACCGTTGCGATTTTCTACCAAGTTAGTGAGAACTCGACGTCCGCTTCGGGTTTCGGCTTTGTGACCCACCAAGTTGGATTCCAAATCGGCTATAGCTACTGAAGCTGCGGTTTCCCACTGGCTTGCTCGCTGCCGCCATCAAAACCACTGGAACCTTTCCGATACATAAATGATATCATCTGGTTTTATGTAAAAAGGCTCGCCGGTTTCGCCCTCCATCACACGCTTCAAGTCCAAGATATACTTCTTCGTTCCGTTCTCTTCCTGCCGGATGACTGTCACATGTTTTAAGTCGGCCTTCGTGTAATCAAATCCGCCCGCTTCCATCACGGCTTCAAGCGCGGTCATGGGATGATTTGACAAAACCTTGCCCGGGCGGAGCACCGCGCCGGTGACATAAACCGTCACAGTGGAGTTTACGACTTCAACAGTGATTTGCTTCGACACCAGTTGGGACGCATACAAACTAACCAACCGGCTTTCCAATTCGGACGTGCTTATTCCCGCCGCCTGCACTTCGCCGACCAATGGCAATGAAATCTTGCCGTCCCTCCTGATTTGCTGGGTCGTATCCAGGCTGGGCGAATCCGGAAAAGAGATTTTCAAAACGTCGCCTTCCCGCAACGTGATGGCTTCAGTGGCTGCTGCGGGTTTCGCCATCGGTTTGCTCGGATTCGCCAAAGTAAATTGATCGGTTTGACAACCAGCGACCGCCGCCAGCAAGACGACTCCCGCCGTGAGTATCGCCAACAGGCGAATAAAGCGGCATTTCGCCCCGGCAAATTCTTTGATGAAATTTTTTGTCATATTTTCGCCCTTCCAATTCAGTTTCCGGTTTAGTGTCGTTATATGTTTCCCGAATGACAAGGCAGAAAACGACCGGTCACGCTGCCAAAAATTCAAAGTGACTTTTTCCCCCCAACAAATAATATCCAAAACGACATGAGCATGGCATTTCAAGAAATTTCCAAGATTGAATATGAGGGGTCGAAGAGCAAAAATCCGCTGGCGTTCAAACATTACAATGCGGGTGAAATGGTTGAGGGCAAAACCATGCGGGAGCATCTGCGTTTCGCGGTTGT
>JBEKBA010000080.1:0-12620 GCA_050015635.1 Verrucomicrobiota bacterium | reverse complement strand
GGTCTGAATTTCAAGATACCAACCAATGTGATCCGCCGGCCAGGAGACTTGCAATTCATTGCCGTTGTTTTGAACGGCAAGACTTACCGGCGCGAGTGATGGCATTGGCTCCGCACTCACTTCGGCGGAATTCGGGCTTTCACCGCCGGAATTAACGGCTGAAACCACATAATAATATGTCACCCCGTTTGTCACAGCAGTATCAACATAGTTTGTTGACATGAGATTTGTCTGGATCGCCGTATAAGGCCCGCCACTGAGAATCGAACGCATGACGTTGTAACCTGTCGCGGTTGCGGACGGCGACCAGGACAAATTCACGGCAAGGTTTCCGGGCACGGCAACCAAATTGGTTGGCGCGGCGGGCGCGGGCGCAACCACCATCAAATTCACCTGGCCGATGGTATTGGTGTTCAATGCGTAGTTGAACCCGGCGGGGACATCGCCAAGCACGGGATTCCCGGCCAAATTGCCGTTATAAGAGAACAGGGTGTAGCTGCCGGCGCCAAACCCGCTGGCGTTGGTAACGTTGATTGTGCTGTTGACCGTTAAATTGCCGGTCGCCACCACCTCAGCCGGGTTGGTGCCGAGCGCAAAATTCAACGACGACGCACCCGGCAGAATGAGATTGTTGCTGATGGCAAGGGTGGCGTCATTGAGGGTGATTGGATTCTCTCCATAAGCGTCGGTGGCGGTCATCGAGGCCGATGTATTGTAAAGCGCCAGTAGATTGGAGCTGGTCAAGCCGGAGAACGTAACGGTTGGCGCGCCCGCCGTGTTATTCGTCAAAACGATTCCCGCGTTGTAAATGGTCAGGGTTGGGTCGCCGCTGGGAACGGTGAATTGCGAATTTACAATTTGCACGCCATAGGCATTGTAAACGTCAAACGTATTGGGCGCGGAGATGTTGACATCGTTCAAGGTGATATTGGTGACCGGCACTTCCATGCGTCCCCAAATGATTCCGGCCATGCCGCTGCTGCCCACGGTGGCGGTCAGGTTGCTGATGATGATATTGCGCCAAATCGGGATATCCACGTCACCCACCGTCTGGGATGCGGCCGTCTGCGGACTGATGCCGATGGGCGTTCCGTATTCCTTGTAATAGCTGTAAATGACGATGGCTCCGTAGGTGATATTGGTCATGCTAAGGTTGTAATAGGAGAGATTTTGCGCCACACCGCCCGCGCCGCCGCTACTGGAGGCATTGTCGGATTTCATGCGGATGCCGTATTCGGTATTATTGAAGGTGCAATTCATCACGACAAGGTTCGACACCCCACCGGCGGTGTTGCTGCCAATCGAGAGGCCGTGACCCGTGCCGAAAGCGCAGTTGGTGACGATGGTGCCGGATGAAGCCGCGTCGCTGCTGCTGCTGCCCAGCGCGATATTGTCGTCACCGTCGCTGATGGAACAATTTTGGACCAGGCAATTGGTGCCTACCAGATCAATGCCATCGGTGTTCGGCGAAGTTCCCGGGGTGTTGATGGTGATTCCCTGGATGGTAATATTGCCGTTATTGTCTTTGAAAACCAGGTGCATCGCGGGCGGGTTCTCCAGCGTGACGTTCTCAACCAGCACCCGATTCACTTTAAGGAAATAAAACATGTAAGGTCGTGACGGAGCCTGAGGCGACCACCAAGCCGCACCCTGGCCATTAATGGTGCCACTGCCGCTGATTTCAATGTCAGTCACGTTATCGGCCTGAATGAAATAATCCGTACCCTGGGGATAAGCTTCAAACTGCGACATCGGCAACATCTCTAGGGTCGCGCCGGCATCAACCTGTAGATTCACCTGGCTTCCCAACGTTAACGGTCCGCTGAGGAATACGCCCGGGGCCGGCACTTCGACGGTACCGCCGCCGGAGGCCGCTGCCGCCGCGTTGATGGCCTTTTGAATATTGGTGGTATTATCGGTGACGCCATCGCCTACGGCGTTGTAATTGGTAATGTTGAAAACATTGTTGGTGTTGATGTTGGGCAACGTGGGCGGATTCGCGTGAAGCTGAGCAAGCGACGCACACCCGATCAATAAAAATACAATTCGCGACTTCATTACATCAAAGTGGAATAGATTTGGGGAATCAAGTCACGAATAGGCATTGGCTTGAAACTAATGCCAATCACAAATTTTTCAATCGGAACATTTTGCATATGCGATTGAAAAAAATGCAACCGGGCGGCCCGGTGACGTGTCGTTTCAAATGGCAGGGGCGCGGCAGCGGCATTGCAGCGGTGCTGCAGCCACTATGCAGAGTGCAGCACTTCGAAGGGAACACGGATAAAAATGGGAAAGCATTCGGCGTGGACGCGTGAAATGTAGAAGGAAGAATGATGAATGAAGAGTAGATAAAAACGGGAAGGCGGCCAATAGCGAGACGCCGCGCGCTCCCCAAACGCAGTAGAGAAAGACGGACAGCGCAGCGCGATGTCCCGTCTGCTTCCGTCAAAGACATAATCGCGTAATACTCCGACTCTCCAGGCGGTTAGAAAAGATGAATCCGGTCAACGTGGGATGGTGTTTTTCCCTTGTTTTATGGTGTTTTATGCCATCTCCTCCAACCACCCGACATTCTCCATCAATTTGAAGTAAGGTCCAAGTTCCCAATTTTCAAATAGATTTGCACTGAAACAGGGCTGACAGATTCAAATGGTATGTTAACTTAGGTTCAATCAGATTTGCCGACAAAACCATAGAATACTCATGAAAACTAAAAACTGGCTTATGAACACACAATTCAATATTGGCAAAGTATTTGCCTTTCTCACGGTCACCTGTTTGCTTTTGCAGAGTGCCCACGCCCAACTGTTCTCGGAAGGTTTCAACTACACGCCTGGAACCGGTATTGCCGGCGCTGTCAACCCTGGCAACAGTGTTGCTTGGACCGGGGGAAACGCCAGCGAGTTAATGATTGGCAGCAGTCAGTTGACCTATGCCGGATTGCAGTTATTGCCCGGCAACGAATTGGTTTACACTTCGAGCGGCAGTGGCAGCACCACTTATAACACCTATAGTGCCGTGACCAGTGGCAACATCTTTTATTCCTTTCTCGTTGATTGCACTACGCTTCCCACAGCCAACGAATATATCAGCGCTTTGAATCCGGGTACGACCACCCCGAGCGGCAGCTCCGATGACCTGTCAACTTACGTGGGTGCCTCGGGTACCGGCTGGAAAATAGGGGTAAGAACCACCGGCGGCGGCAGTGGCGCCGCCTATAGCGGCGCTTTGGCTGAGAACCAAACTTATTTCGTCGTCGAAGAATTAACCCTTGGCTCCGCGCCGGTTGCGAACGTTTATGTGGATCCTGTGCCCGGCGACAGCCAGCCAGGAACGCCTACCGCGACACAGTCCACAGCGACCGCCATAAACTCGGTGGCTGATATCGGCTTCAAAGTCCAGTCGGTTACCACTACGGGCAATTTTGATATAGGCAACCTTCTCATCGGCACAACATGGGCGAGTGTCACACCGGCTCCCGAACCTTCCACCCTTGCGCTGGCGGGATTGGGATTGCTCGGTTTGGTTGCGCGCTTTCGTCGCCGTTAAAATTTGATTGTGGGTGTATTCAAAACGAGCGCAGGCAACTGCGCTCGTTTTGTTTTGGAGGTTTGACCTTGAAAATCATGCGCACTTTTCAGGAGTTCCATTGCAAATGTTTCTGGTTTTCAAATCAGCCCGTTACGCTACGCTCAACCAATGATTCCCAGATTTCCATTCCGTCAAACTTTTATTTTGGACATGACGCTGGCGTTTTGCCTCGCCACCCTTGTTTCCAAAGCTGACGAGGCTCTTTCAGCGGGTGACGCGCCGGCAAAGGCGGCTTCCACCGCCGCCGCGCGGGCCTGGTCGGAATTGCCGGACCTGCTCGCGCGCATCGCCCCGCCGGTTTTTCCCGGCCGTGAATTTGTCATCACCGATTACGGCGCCGTTGGTGATGGCCGCACCGATTGCACCGGCGCATTTCGCGATGCCATCGCCGCGTGCAGCCGGGACGGCGGGGGCAGAGTGGTCGTGCCCGCCGGAGTTTTTTTGACCGGCGCGATTCATCTGCAAAGCAACGTGAATCTTCATCTGGTCAAGAATGCAACCATCCGGTTCAGCATGGAACCAAAGGATTATTTGCCGGTGGTCTTCACGCGCTATGAAGGCAACGAGGTGATGAACTTCTCGCCGTTTATTTATGCGCCGGGACAGGAGAACGTCGCCATCACCGGCGAGGGAACCCTTGACGGCCAGGCCTCTCGCGCGGTCTGGTATTCCTGGAAATCCGGCCCGGATCCAAGACAACTCGAGGCCATGACCGCCCGCGGCGTGCCGGTCGAACAACGGATTTTTGGCGACGGCCATCATTTGCGCCCGAATTTCATCGAGCCGGTCGGTTGCAAAAATGTTTTGATTGAAGGCGTGCATATCATTGATTCGCCAATGTGGGTAATTCATCCACTTTATTGCACCAATGTGATTGTCCGCGGCGTGACGGTCGAAACGAAAGGTCCGAACACGGATGGTTGCGACCCGGATTCGAGCAGCGACGTGTTGATCCAGAATTGTTCATTCAGCGACGGCGATGATTGCATTGCCATCAAATCCGGCCGAGACACGGACGGTTTGCGCGTGAATCTTCCCAGTCGGAACATCGTCATACAAAATTGCACGTTCAAGGACGGCCACGGCGGTGTGACGGTGGGCAGCGAAACTTCCGGCGGCATTGAGAATGTATTCGCGGAAAACTGCCGTTTCGACAGCCCGAACCTTGACATGGCAATGCGATTCAAGACCGGCATGACGCGCGGCGGGATCATTGAGGATATTTATATCCGCAATTGTGCGACGAAAACCGCGAAGGTGGGCATTGACATGACGATGAAATACCCCGGGACGCTCAATGGCACAAACGTGCCGGTCATGCGCGACATTGAGATCCGCGATTGCCGCTTTGCAAATCTGCTCGACCGTCCGATTTTCATTGAAGGCTTTTCCGCTGCGGTTCAAATCACCGACGTGACGATTGCCAACTGCGATTTTCAAAATGCCAAAAGCCCGGGCGTGATCACCAATGCCAGCCGGATACATTTGATAGACAATTACGGCGGCGGCTGGAATTAGCAGGATTTTTCTTCGACGGTTTGGAAACCCTATGGACGATTTCAGGTCAGGGTGCTTCTAGAATTATATAAAACTTTTTCGGTGTGCCGGGCGAAATTGGAAGGGTCGCGGAGATTGAACCGCCCGCGCCATAGGTGTTGGTCTGCACGACTTGCCAGCTTGCCAATGGCAGAGTCAGGTTGGTTGAGGACAGAACGTAATAGGTTGCACCCGCCGTGCCGGTGGAACAACGAATTTTTGGCAGCGGACATCATCTGCGCCCGAATTTCATCGAGCCAGTCCATTGCAAAAATGTTTTGATTGAAGGCGTTCACATTGTGGATTCGCCGATGTGGGTTTTGAACCCTGTGTATTGCACCAATGTCACGGTCCGCAATGTGACGGTGGATACCCAAGGGCCGAACACCGATGGCTGCGATCCTGATTCCTGCACGGACGTGTTGATCCGGAATTGTTCTTTTAGCGATGGCGACGATTGCATTGCCATTAAATCCGGCCGGGACACGGACGGTTTGCGCGTGAATCTTCCCAGCCGGAACATCGTCATACAAAATTGCGTGTTCAAGGACGGCCACGGCGGCGTGGCCGTGGGCAGCGAAACTTCGGGCGGCATAAAAAATGTTTATTTGCGCAATTGTTCGGTGAAAAGGCCAAAGTCAGCATTCACATGACCTTGAGATATGCCAGCAGCGGCGCGCTACAGGGCGATTCCGTTCCCATTATCAGGAATATAAGCATTCGGGATTCGGCTTTTGAGAACCTGACGAAACAGGCCATTTTTATTGAAGGTTACTCAAGATCCGATTTGATTACCGACGTGACCATTGCCAATTGCAATTTCATTCACGCCGGGGAGGAAAGTTTCATTACCAACGCGGCGCGGGTTTATTTGACCGGGACTCATGGCAGCGGATTGGAACGGGAGACATATTGTGTGCCTTTTTTTCAATCGTTTTTGCAAACAAGGCCTGTTGCTTTATGGAATGGCGATGTTAATTTCGCAGGAGAAACCTAAAGCCAAACATATGCTATTTCCGTCCAAATTAAAGAACGGTTTTACGCTGATTGAACTATTGGTGGTTATTGCCATTATAGCAATTCTGGCGGCGATGTTGCTGCCGGCTTTGTCCATTGCCAAGCAAAAGGCGTTGCGAATCGCATGCACCAGCAATCTCAAACAAATCGGCATAGGCTGGGTCATGTATCAGTCGGATAACAACGCATTGTTGCCCGTTCAGTGGCCGGGTGTGGCCGCTAACAATCAACTCGACACTAGTTCCAATCCTGATAGCCCTTGGGAAACACATGAAATAGGACGCATGGTTACGTCAGCGCCTTATAACCAATTGACCACAGGGAGTGGGACTGCTAATGGCGAGACCACGTCCGGCTGGTGGAACGCCGGTCTTTTATGGGCAAACAAGTATGTTTCTGAGGGGCAAGTTTTATATTGCCCCGTCGGCGCGGAGACTGTCGGCAACAATATGACCTATGCTTATTATACCGATCCACCCCAATACTCTGTATGGCCGAATTGTGGAGCTGCCGTGGCAGCTGGTGATAACAACCCCGGCTATATACGCGTGGCATACGACTATTATCCTCAATCAATAATCAGGCACACAATGACCGCTCCCGGCGGAATCGGCCCGGAAGTCGCTCTAAAACCAAGTACTGTGGATGTGACAAAATGCATTTTTACCGATCAAACCCAGGGTTACAACGACGCGCCCCATGCGAAGTGGGGTAACGGAATGAATGCTTTGTTTCCCGATGGTCACGTCAAATGGGAGAGTCAATCTCAAAATCCATTGGAATTTGAATTATCGGATGTCGGCAAGCAGACTTACTCCTGGGGAAATTCAAGTTCTGACAGTTCAATTGGAGAATCAGGTGGGATCGGCATATTTCTTTTTGTACGGGCTAATTTGCCTCCGTGATGCTGCCGCGAAAAGTTGTCAAACAGGCAGCTATCGGGGTAAAGATTCAATGTCGGCGCTTCAATTGTTTTGTCATGAATTTGATGATTTGCATAATCCCGGTTTCATCAATTTACCACGTTATATCCGACTGACGGAGCGTCCTTGCAACATCTGTTCAACTTTTGCTTTGGTCAATGACATGAAATGGATGAGACTTATGTTGGCGGTAGTCACACGGCGCGTGCGGACGTAGTCGCGGTGCATCACCTGTAGGATCAAAATCACATCGCAGGTTGAAACGGGCCGCGCCCGATGGTAGCTTCAATGCGATATTGAAGTGCTTTTGAAAGTTCTGGCAATTTTTCAACCTCCCAAACATTAAAGTTAGGTTCAAGACTAGTTAAGCGGGTTAATTTTGAAATTATTTAAGAGCAACTGGTAAAGGTTATCACGGCGATGATTGAAACGGAACTCACATTCTTGGAGGTGCAGGTAAAGGGTCGCGCGGTTGAGGCCGCGAAACTTGGCCAGACGCATCTTGGCGAGGCCCCAGAAGTTTTCGATGCCGTTGATGTGTGCCTTGTGTTTCACAAATTCATTGCGACCCTGATCGACCCGGTGATGCTTCTTATAGCCCAAGTCCACCAGGCCGCTGTAGCCTTTCGAGCCATCCGAATAAATCACGCTGCCCAAGGCCACCTTGCCCTTCAAAATGGCCGTCAACACAGCGCGGCTGCAATTGGGCACGACTTGCGTATAAACCTTTCCGTTGCGTTTGAGCAATCCCAAAACGGGCACTTTCTTAAAAGCTCCCCGTCCCCGTTTGCCTCGCACACGCCGTCCACCAAAATAACTTTCATCAATCTCGACTTCCCCGCGCAGCGGCGATTCGGCCTCGCAGAGTTGCGCCAGTCGGCGGCGAAAATGTTGAAAGTATTGATTGACCCAATTGCGGTTCAAGCCCGTCAGTTGGGCGACTTTAGTGGCTTCCATATCCAGACAAAACAGCCTCAGCAAGAGCCGAAATTTCGCCGCCGAAACTCGAGAACGTCGAAAATACCGGTTTCGCATTGTCATCATTGGCTTTATAGCGTGTTCGCATATGCTTAACTAGTCTTGAACCTAAAGTTATATTGTCATGTATCAAAATGAATTTTCTCCAACTCGTCTTTTTGGCAAAGCCAGATCACGGGAAGCCCAAGTCCCATTGCGAAACCCGTCTCGAAATAAACACCACCCCGATGGCCGGTGAAATCAGCAACTACAAATTTGCAGCGCCTAATGGCAGCTACGATTTCATCGTCAATCTTGTTGTTGTGCTCCTTGCGGTCGATTCTATAGCAGCATGAGTTTCGTCCACAGATTTATCAAACCACATGGCAATAAATCCGACATTGCTTTGAGCATTGGTTTGATTCAAAGAAAAAATATGCGACCAGCCTTTTGGGATTTATTGGACTTGTGGTGGCTGGGAGGCCTTGATACAGAGCGCCACCACATCAATCAGGCTTGCGTCCGATTCCAAGGGTGTAAAATCCGCAGCCAACGGAATGAACCCGTTTTTCAGGTTTCAGGATATTCGAAAATAAAAAACGGAGGTGCTCGCGAAAGCACCTCCGCAAACCCGCATAAATTTTAATACATGGGTGCCATGAGCCGGAAGAATTGGTTACTGCCGGTGAATGCATTTGTATACGGGCTTATTGCGTCAGGCACAGAATTGTATGGGCCGTTCACCAGAGACGCAGATTGCAGCGTAAAAAGTGGATTCGCCCAACTGAGAATGACGTTGGTCCCACCTGATGCTTTTATTTCATTGAGCGGGATCGGCGCAATGACGGACGCAGTAGTCACCTGAACATTAAAGTTCGTAAAAGCAAAGTAATCACAGGTGTTATACTGTGAATTATCCTGGATCGCGAATGAATCAAACCGGTGGTAACCAAAATTATTAGTGTCAACGCCGGTGTATGACAGATTCAGGCCGCCACCGGTAATCGACGCCGCAATTACAGAGGTGTTGGTAGCTGACCGGGTCACGGACAAGGTCAAAATATAATTAGTGCTTTGAAACGCAGGGGTGTTTGAATATGAGCCTCCCACCGGCCCGCTGCCGATGGTCAGGTAATCGCCACTCGCGCTCATCAGGTCATTATCACCATAGCCGATCCTGGTTAACAATGTTAGGGGTGTATCTGAGCTGAAGTTCGTGCCAAAGTCCACGGCAAGCATGTAGCCTCTAACGCCCTTTCCATTGCCCAGGCTGCCGGTGAGGTTGGGACCATCCGCAGTAACATACACGCCACCATCGGCGTAATCGTATAAGCCGAAATTCAGCGCCTTATTTACGGTAAAATCTTCGAAGCCCAAGGGAGTGAAGTTCATGGTGGCGGTCAGGGTTGTTCCGATCGCCAGATCAACCGGCAGGTTGGTGGTGGTCTCATCCACAAAATAACCCAGATACAAGCTCGACGAGTTGGAAATCTGCGTGGAAAACATGCCGCTAATAAAATCGCTCCACGCGCCGTTGTCACCGGGATCCGCATCCAAATCGGCCGTGACTGCCGTCCACCACACTGAATGATTCGTCGAAACCGGTGGCGGATAATAGCGAATCTCGCTTGACCAATTGTCGTTCAAAATCAGACCGGGCGGCGTCACGGTCGGCGCGGTTAGCGTCACGGTTGCAACCGAGGAAGTGGCATAGGTATTGTCGCAATCGACATAGTCAATGCACCGATACTCGTTTCCATTGTCACTCGCCAACTGCAAATTGGGAGTATCATACTCGGGTTGATCTGCGCCGCTGATATTGCTCCACGTGCTGTCGCCATTCTTGTTGAGTTGCCACTGGAAAGTCGGACTGGTGCTGTAGCCTCCGTCCACGACCAGTCTCGCATTTATTTCCGCGCTCTGCGTTAGGTTGGTCGGCGGATTTACGGTAAACTCGGCGGGAACGCATTGACCAAAAGGAGGCGTGACATTCGCCCAATTCGTATCAATGCGCAGTTCATCTAAATTGGCGGTAGGGCCGTTATCCACTATGAAAAATCGTCCCGGTCCGGTCGTGCTTGTATCATTGGTGCCGTCGCTCACCGGTGAGCTGACATCCGGAGTCGGCACATTTGCTTCGTTGGTGCCTAACGAACCGGTCGGCGGGTCAATCCAGAGATCATCTTCCTCCCCGTACGCCGTGGCGTTGGTCGCGAAGATTTGCTCCCGAACGACAACAAAAAAGGTTTGTCCCACTGTAAGAATGGTCGGGTCCCAATTGGTAGCGCCGACGAATCCGGCAACGGTGGCGAGTGGGGGAACATCTTTGGCAATGCCCACTTGAATGGTGCCATTGGCATTGGTCCTGGCAAACAACATCCAATAAGCATCAGCGCCGCTTTGAATGCCGCCGCTTTCCTGATTCATAACAATAATTACTGAGACGCCGCCGTTTGTGTAAAAATTCGAGTTGTCGTTGAACCGGTAAAGAAACGAAGTATAAAGATCGGCGGCATTGGTCGTGGTAAAAGCCGGATAAGGAGTAGTTTTGTTGGCAAACTTATTATAAGCGCCATTGGGAACACCGCTTTGCATGTCAAATCCATTGGTGCCGGCGGTATCTAATATGTTAGCCATGTCGCCGACAGACGCTATCAACCCCAGGTTTGTTCCAATAAGACTGCCCTCGCCGTTGGTAACGGTAATGCCCGGCCTGGTAGTGTTCCAATCGGGTATTTCCCCGGTATCACCCGTTCCGGGAGCGCCGAGTTGTCCAGTGGCATAGCCTGCAAATGGTTCTGTCAAAACCAGTTGGGCATTGGCAATTTGGCTGGCAACAACGCCAACGACAATGACGAGGAGTAGACGAATTTGGTTCATAAAAGAATTTTTAAGGTTTGCGTGATTCATATAATCGAATGTCAAGCAACGAACCCGCCCGTTTCCATATCGCAGCATGGCAACTATTGCTTAACTTTGGTTGATTTACGCATCATATCAGAAACGTTTTTTATGTCAGCTGCTTATTGTTGCAAAGATATTTGAAAATTGGGTGCTTAAAAGTCCTTCACTGCCACTTTAAAAGTATTGAATAATACGCCGGCATCAGTCATTTTCCGATACATTAACAATGCGTAAACGCCAAAATCGGGTTCTCGTCGCGCTCGGCTGGTATGATTACCGTTTGCATCGGGGGATAGAAAAATTTGCCCAAGAGCGCAATTGGCATTTGTCCGCCAACCTGACCCGCGAAAAAGTCATTCCCTGGGGTTGGCAGGGAGACGGAATTCTGGCGTGGCTTGGCGCGGGCGATGATTTGGCGGAATTTGTCATTCGCGCCAAAAAACCGACGGTGGATTTCAGTTTTCGGCGTCCGCAGTTGCGATTTCCACGGGTCCTGGAAGATCACACCCACGCCGCGCAACTGGTCGCCGAGCATTTTCTCTCACGAGGTTTTCACAATTTTTTATATTACAGCGACACGGACAACTGGTCGTATGAAGAACGCGGCCTGGGTTTTGTCGCGGCCTTGAAGCATTCCGGTCATGACTGCGTGTGGCTGCGATGGCATCAGTCGCCGGATTACCGGAATGATCGGGAACAATGGAAGCAGAAGCGCAAATGGTTGATTTCGCAATTAAAACCCGCGCCCAAACCGCTGGCCGTTTTTGCGGCCAATGACGAGCTGGCGCTCGAAGTGCTGGAGTCTTGCGAGAGCGCCGGACTGACCGTACCGGAGCAGGTCGCCATCATCGGCGCGGAAAATTATCTTCTTGCTCCCGACAACATGCACACACCCATTTCAAGCGTGGACACCAACCTTGAGGCTTTGGGTTACAACGGCGCGGCGTTGCTGGAAGGCTTGATGAACGGAAAAAAACCACCGGAAAAACCGATTCG
This sequence comes from Verrucomicrobiota bacterium, assembly GCA_050015635.1. Taxonomy (GTDB): domain Bacteria; phylum Verrucomicrobiota; class Verrucomicrobiia; order Limisphaerales; family UBA11358; genus UBA11358. The sequence goes on along the minus strand of JBEKBA010000080.1, from coordinate 693 downwards.
CGTTCCCGCGACGGGCATCGTCACGCGCAAGAGCAGCGATTTGCTCGCGGTCAATCACAAAGGTGTGGCCAACAGTCTGCGTTACATCTGGGAACACGCTCACGAGCCGATCAACGTCAAAAGCCTGGTTGACGTGGCCGCCATGTCGCGACGCGGATTACACACTGCCTTTCTTGAAAACGTCGGGCGGACTCCGGGAAAGGAACTTCAACGCGTGCGCATCGAACGGGCCAAACGCCTGCTGGCCGAATCCAATCACAAACTCGAAGTGCTGGCCGGTTTGTCCGGTTATCAAAGCGCGAACAGTTTCTGCGTGGCGTTCAAGCAGGCAACCGGAATGTCGCCCATGCAATACCGCAATAGTGTCATTCACTAAACGAATGGTCGTGCTTCATTTGAGGCGGAAAGGAGAGGGCGAAGTTTTCTTAACCGCCAAGACGCCAAGGCAGCGTGACGGTCCTTGTGGACGGGCAGCGTGCCGCTGCACCCGGTTTAAAAAGCAGAAATAAAGGCGGCGGCAGCGATATTGCAGCGGTGCTGCAGAACGACTGCAACCGGGCTGCAATCATGTATGGACTCTGGAAGAAATCGTTGGCCTTTTGCCTTGATTTTAAGACGATTGCAGCTCAGTTTTGATCGTTAGGCCACCTCATGCACCATGTTCAAGAACCGTTCATCGATTATTGCAGTTTT
>JBEKBA010000079.1:0-12631 GCA_050015635.1 Verrucomicrobiota bacterium | reverse complement strand
GGCTCTGTTGTAATTTTTGCTTTATTTTTTTCAAACCTCCCTCAACTGCTGCGAGCATTTTGAGATTATCTTCAGTTGGAAGTTTCTGCTGTAACAATTGTTTCGTGTAAATATAGTTCGCCTCAAGCGCCTTGTAATCTGGATTTTTCCTCAACTCTGGAAACAATTCTTCCATCGTGTGCTCAACTTCAGTTAAATCTGGCTGCTGCGATTTGTCTGTCATGCGAGACTTCACCACAGCCCACGCTTTAGCAACCTGTTCGCGTGCGACTTCGCGGAAAGCATCTATTCGCGCCCACGCTTGGTCAATTCTGCCATCGTCTGATTCCCAATAAGTTAATTCCTTTAGCCTTTCTTCTTTGCGATCTCGCATCTTGTAATCCCAAATCAAATCTTTTGCCTGTTGGTAAGTTAAAGATTTGCCCTCATCGGCATAATCTTCTAGGGCTTCACCATCAGCTTCCAAGATTGGCAGTATGTATGCGAGTTGTTCTTCTGTGGCGGGGCGATTGTAGTAAGCCTGATTCACTTCTGGAAAATCTTTGGCGCATTTATCAAGCGCATCGCTGGCTTGCCCTTTCGAGATTTTTTCATCAAAAACATATCCAAAGTAACGAAGTTTCTCTTTTTGTTTTTCTGTCGCCGGTTCGTTTCGCACACGCGCGATATAGGCTTCTTGCTTGATATTAGTTTCAACAACATCACGCGGCGTTTGTCCTGAACTGTTTCTCAAATTCCACATTTCAGAATTGGCGTAGATGTCTGGAACTAAATCCAGCCTGTTGGCATAAGCCAGTTGGTGCAAAACTGTGAGTCTGTAACCAGAAGCTTCGATACTTAAAAACTCTGGTGTTAGGAACTCTTTGGGGATTTGGTCAGCGTGGCCGTATCGAATAGCCGTGTGCAATGGCGTTTCCGTTCGCGGTGGTGTCAAACCCGTCTTGGATTCTTTTTTCTCGTATTCGGTCGAAGCCGTAAGAGTCTCTTTGGTCAAAAATTCTCGTGGAATTTTATCAAGGTGTCCATACTGTGCGGCAAGGTGTAGGGGTGTTTCCCTAGAAAATGAATTGTTTCTTGCCATGAACAATTCGGTTTTAAGTAGATGTTTAGGAATTTCAGAAATTCTGCCCGTTTTTGCGGCACGATGCAGAGGGGTATCTCTGGTTTGTGTTGTGGCTCTTATGGTTTCTTCCGTGAGTTTTGACAAAATCGTCCTGACTGACTTTTTCTCTTCCGGTTTTTGAGCAGGCGTAGGTGCAACTGTGGCGGGCGGTGGTGGAATCACAATCGAATTGAATGGAGTCGGCGGATTTACTGGTGTTAGGGCGACAGGTTTTTCACACGTTGGGCATGGCACTGTTTGTCCCGTTCCTTCTGCGGGATATTCAATTGACTGCCCGCAATGCGGACATTCGCATTTAAGAAAGTCGTTCATTTCGTGAACATTTTACTTCAACTTGTGGCACCCCCGCGATTACTTTTCGCGGTATCACGCGAGGCTTTCTGCCGTCTCCGGCGCAAGATTATCGGGCGCGGGTTTGCGCTTGGCGCGGCGGACTTCAACCTGTCGCGTGATGTTCGGTGCAATTACAAGGCGTCGGAGAATTCTTCCGGCGAGACGCCCTGCCGAATTTATTTAGAGGCATTCCCGGTGAGCGGATGCCGCCAGCGCAAGCCGGGAAACTTTTCATAGTCGTGGTCGGTGGTAATCCATTCGCAGTCGGACTCAATGGCAAGGGCGGCAAACCAGACATCAGGAATCAGATTGCCCGTGGCCGGAAGTGATTTGCAAAGATCAGTGAAAATTTGCCAGTGGCGGGAACCCGGCGCGATTACTTGGCAATTCGACTGCTCACGAATCTGCCGCACGAAATCGAGTGCCGACGAAATCGGGCTAGGGGTCGTGAATACACGCGGATGGGTCACGACGCGGAGAAAGCCGCTCAACACATGGTCGCTGACGCCATAGGACTGGCCGCTTTGAATAATTTCCTCCAGCCATTGCCGGTAACGAGGATGATCCACCGCGTCTTCACGGTGGGCATAGACGAGGACGTTTACGTCGGGCAGGATCATGCACCCTGTTCCATCAGGGCAAGCAACGCGGTTGAGTTGTTCAAGTCAACTCCGGGGCGAACACCCTGTCCCCCAACGGTGGTCAGACGAAAAAACGGCTGCCGGGCGACGCGTGGCTTGGGCGCGATTTTATCGCGTAGCGTCTCCTCAATGAGATGCGACAAGTCGTAGCCTTTCTCTTGAGCCAGTTTGGTGGCTTGGTCGAGCAAAGTTTCATCCAGTTGAATCGTCGTCTGCATGACGGAAAGATTATCCCAAAACCGGCCAACTGTCAAAGCAACGACTGCACCCGTCCCGCCGCGTGATGACGGCGGGGCAACGGGCGGGGGATTTTAGGGGCGGCACGTCCCTGATGGCCGAATCCAAAGGCGGCAGCTTTTGGTCAGGGTTTCACATAGGGCGGAAAGCTCTGTGTGTCGGGGTGGTTTTTCGAGGGGCGGAAGCCCCTGCCGAAGCCGTTGGGCGTAGGCGGTGAAAGCGGGGTGCACCATGAGGGGACGGCTTTGGAGTCCCCTTTGGCGAGATGACGTTGCGAAGCAATGTATAACCTCGCCATTCAGCCCTTCCCCTCCGCCCGGCATTTTTTTCGGGGCTGTCCCTTCATCCTCCCACGTCCCCCAAGACAAGCTGCGGCTCGCTGTGCTATACTGCTCGCCGTAGTGTTCGGATTAAGGAGCGGATGGCGACTGGTTGGGGATGGCATTATTCCGATTAGAGGCGAAAATTTTCAGTCGCGCGAAATGTGGCCGCTCGGTCATCGCTGCCGCTGCGTATCGGGCTGGCACAAAACTCCGCGACGAACTCCGCGAGAAAACTTTCGACTACGCCCGCCGTGCCAGGGGCGTCATTCAATCGGAGATTTTCGCACCGGAAAATGCGCCCGCTTGGGCGCACGATTCCAGCCAGCTTTGGAACACCGTCGAGCGGAGCGAAAAACGGGTGGACGCACAACTCGCGCGCGAGTTTGTTCTGGCCGTCCCGCCGGAGCTGTCCCCCGACGATCAATTTCAGACGGCGGTGGGTTGGGCGAAAAAAGAGCTGGTCACGTCCGGCATGGTCGCCGAAATCTCCCTGCATCATCCCGCGAGCGGCACGAATCCGCACGTTCACATTCTCTGCACGATGCGGAAACTGGACGGCGAAAATTTCTCCGCCAAAAAGCCGCGAGAATGGAATGAAAAAAGTTGGTTGTTCAAGCAACGCGAGACATGGGCGGAAGCGGTCAATGAAGCCTTGGCGCAAGCCGGTCGGCCTGAACGGGTGGATCATCGCACCCTCAAGGCGCAAGGAATTGACCGCGAGCCGCAGCCGAAAATCGGCGTGGCGGCGACGGCCATGCAGCGCAAGGGCGTGGAGACTGAACGGGGGAAAGTCGTCCGCCAGACAAAAATCTGGAACGAAGCCCTGCCGTTCTTCAAATCCATCCGGCAGGACGGCGAAGTGCAACAGGTGCAACAGCGCGGCGTCGGTTCGCGCTGGTGGCAGCATCCGGTGACGTTCATGGCGCAAGTCCGCGAGCGGGCGATGCACGCCGCGCAGGACGTTTGGAACAAACTGCTCGCGGGTCGCTCGCGTCACCATGAAAAAGATGAACCGGGGATGGAACGCTAAAAGGAAAAATTTATGTCTGATCCACTGGCAAATTTTCGGAAACGGACTTCGGATTTTCCGCCGTCTGACCCCGGCGACGGCTACGTCGCGTTCGCGGCGAAAGACCGCGTGGAGCGTTTGAAAATCAAACGCGCCAACAAGCCGACACACGCGCCCGGCTACGGCTATCTGCTGGACATCATTTATGATGGCAACCACGGCACGAATTTCGTGCTGGTTTATACGATTCTCGGCGTGAAGGTGTCGGGGAAAAATTTGCAGCCGGTCATCATGGCGTTGCTCGCTGGCACGGCGGATTTCATTCAGGAGTATGACCGCGCCCTGTGGCCGAAACTGCCGGATGTTCAATCCCCGCTGATCGAGTCCATCGAGGTCGTCGTTCAAGACGCCGCGCAACCGGCGGCACACACTGGAACATCGAGCCTGTAAGCGATGGCTTGCCAGCGGCCTAAATTTTTGTTTCTGGATGCCTTAAAGCCGGTGGTCGCTACCCTCCTAGCCAGTGAAAAATTTTCTTCTCCCTGATGAGCTAATGCGGTTTTTACCCGCCTTGCAACCGCGCCTTAAAGAGAGCGCCGTAGGTCGCAAGGGCAGCTTGCGCTGCGGCCATGATTTTGATTTGAAACAAAAAATTTGTTCTCAAGGGTGGCCGTGATAAACCGCCCGCCGTCGCTTGCGCTTTGGGAACGCGCTCCGGCGGCGGTGGCCGCAATCCCTTTTTTAGTATAAGAAAGAGCGACGGATTAACCCTTTGATTTTTCTGGAACGGTTCGGACAATTTCCGTCCGCAAACGGACAGTTTCGGGTTTTGGACGGCCAAAAGGCCGTTGTAAATCTGGTCAAATTGTGACAGGGTGCGAGTCGTTCACGACCAAAATCAGGAGGGAAAAATGGCCGAAAACACACAGGGGAATTTAGTCACCACGAAACGGGGTCTGCCGGTCTATCGCGTCAATCCAAGCATCCCGCCTGCAAATGGATTGGCAACACGGCACAAGCGGTTTGAAGTGCCCGGCGGCAAAGCCGCCGTGATTGTGGACAATACCAGCGGCGAGATCAAGGGCATCGGCGGCGTGGGGTTCTGGTGGCAGGAAGAAGTGGACGCCTGCCGGTTTGTGAAGCTGTTTTTGGACGGCATCAAGCAAGCGTGCTGCTTGTCCAAGTCGGGGATGCAAATTTTTGAACTGGTCTATAACCAGATGCGGGAAAATCCCGGCCATGACAAAATCGAATTGAGCCAATACCTCGCGCATGATCGCGGACTCAACGAACGGACTTTCCGGCGCGGCCTGCGCGAACTGCTGGAAAAAGAATTTTTGTTTCGCAGCACAAGCGACGGCGTTTTTTTCATCAACATCCGTTTCATGTTCAACGGGGATCGTCTCGCATTCGTGCGGACGTTTCATTTGAAGGGACATCAGACGGAATTGCCGCTGCTGCCTTGACGCTTATCTGCTTCGCCCGCTGCCTTTGGGTTTGCCGCGTCTGCGGTCACGCGCAAGCAATTTCTGAAAAAACTTGGTTGTCTCTCGTATTTCTCGTGTCAATTCTTCTGCTTCGGCTGGCGTCAAAAATTCTGCTGGCGGCTTTTTTGGTGGATTATTGGCGGGCGGTTGCGAGTCCATGACTGTTTCTGTCCGTTGGAGACGGCTATCGTCTGAACGATTTCTGAAACCGAGCCGGACGCCAGCCGCGTCCGGCTTCAATCTTGTGGATCGCGCCCGTCCTTTGCAGCCGGTTCACCGCTTTTTCCAGCAACTTGCGATCAAAGTTTGGCTTCAACTTCTTTGCCTTTTCAAAGATGTCCACGGAAGTAAATTGGATGCCTAGTTCGGCCAATACCTGATTCATAAACCCGCTTGTGCCGTCGTTTGACTCCGGTGGGATGTGCTTTGCCCCGCCTCTGGCCTCGACGGGTTGGACTGCAATGATGGCTCGAATTGCCAGTTGCACAAATTCAAGGTTGGCGATCAATTCCGCTTCCTGCTTCTTCAACGTTTCCAGATCGTCCGTGCGAATTTCCACCGTGCAACTCCCTCTTTATTCCTAGCACGTTTGAAAAATTCGTTCAACGGGATTTTGCCTGTTCGGTTTCAACGGGCATTGCGACTGAATGAGCATGAATGAGAAAACAGCATCGCCGGAAAATTACATTTCCAAGACGGAAGTGGCCGTCCGGCTCGGCATGACGGCGCGGACGATTGAACACTGGATGCAGCGCGGCATCCTCCCCTACCTCAAAATCGGCAATGGTCGTCGTGCCACGGTGCTGTTCAAATGGGCGGACATTGAGGCGCACTTGAAAGCCAATTATGGCGTCGGCAACAATTAGGTTGCCAGTTGCCGCCGGTTTAATTTTTCTTCGGCACGATTGAAAACCACTTCTTCGCTTCGGCCTCAGTCACCAGTTGGCGATAATGTTTGAAAATCATCTGCGGTGAATTGCCCGCTTCTAGTGCCACTTCCGCCGTGTTCTTTATCGCTGCCAGCCGATACGAAATGAAACTATGGCGCAAGGCGTTCCGCTTCCACTTAAATAAAAGTGCGTCTTTCGGATCAATGCCCTTCTCCTTCACCTGTTTTTCGCGTGCGGCGTTTATGTCTTGAACCAGCCAGCTAATTTGCTTTGACATATTTTCATAACCAGAAACGCGCCCGGTGGCTTGGGCGTGGGGCGTAAGCCAAGCCAGCAAGTTTTCTGTTATCGGCACCAAACGACGGCTGGCAGTTTTTGATTTTGCCGCCGTGACTTCAATGTGCCTCTCCGTCAGGTTCACGTCCCGCCAGTCCAGCCGTTGCAACTCTGCCGTGCGTAATCCGGCAAATCCGGCAATCGCCAGCCAAGCGGTGATTTCAGGTCTGGCGACACGAAGGATTTCATTCATTTCATCCGGCGAGAAAATTTCGATCTCCGTGGTATCTTCTTCGGGCTTCTCAATCGCCGCCATTTCGTCCAGCGCGTCTTTGGGCAGGTATTTCCGACGAATGGCAAATTTGAACAGGGAATTGATGTGGCGAAAGTGATTTCGCTTCGTGCGTCCTGACAAATTTAGATTTTCCAAGTGGCGTTCGATCATCGAGCCGGTGACTTTCCCGATGTCCATTTGAAATGCCTCGGCGAACCGTCCTAGCCGGCTCTGCAAATCTTTTATGTGAATCGCGCCACGGCCTGCTTTGGTTTTGGTGTCAATCATTTCATCCAAGACTTCACGGACGCTTTTGCGCGGCAGTGCTACCGGATTGCGCCGGAGAAAAAAATCCACCGCTTCACCAAGATTCACTCCCTGCGGCAACCGTTTCACCGCGTTGACATATTCGCTGACGGCGACATTGAGCGGGCGGTTTAGTGGTCGTAAATCTTCTTGGGCGTGGACATAAATGAGCCGGTCGGCGGCGGTAAGCCGCAGCACGTCATTTTCCCCTTTCGCCAGTTTTGCCGCCACCAACTCGGCTTCGCGGCGGGCTTCTTTCAAATCGGCGAATTTTCTTTTGACGCGCTTGCCTCCGAGGTAGTGGACAAGGGTGTATTGAGTATAGGAACCGCCTTGAACGCGATTCTTCCCCGCGTAGATTTTGACGGTGCTGCTGCCGTTTCTGACCTCAATCGGACGCTTGGAAACATTGGTTGATTTGACTTTCATAAGCAAATTGTCTCCAATCTGTCTCCAAAAGTCAACAACATTCAAATTATACAATTTTTATATGGTGGAGGCGGCGGGAATTGAACCCGCGTCCCTGACCAACAAACCAGCCGCGACTACATGCTTAGTCCGGACAAGGTTTTCTGCTGTGCGATGCTGTCCGGACTCAAGTCGCACTGCCTAGTCCGCAGGATAAGAGTCGGTTGCCGGCGCGCAGACTCCGCCTTCAACCCCGCCTGCTATGGCGTCCATCCACCGTAGCAGGTGTCCGGTGGCGGACGTCGTGGCCTTAGGCCGCGAGAGCTAGTTCTTGATTAGCTGTTTTGTTTTGGTCCGATTTTTAACGGGGCCAACGAACCATCCCCGGCATGCCGCCTCTGGCGCATTCATCAGGTCGAAACCAGTGCGCCCCCCAAAGTGAACGTTTACATTTTCATGCCTGTCACCTGAAAGGTCAAGCCGTGCGATGAAAATCAATTCCATTCAAAAATAAGGTGTGACCGCGAGGCAAGATTGAAAAAGGTTTAAAAACACGCTGAAAAGGCTGCTTGGACGGGAGGAAATGAGCGCCCGCAGCACTGCTGCAGAAGGGTTGCAGGCCGTCGGCAGCGGCGCGGCATTATCCGCCATCTTGAATAGTGATTGTAGTCTTATTAGCTCCAAATCAAAACGCGGCCGGAATTTCTTCCAGCCGCGTTCGATTTTCGGTTCCTCTTAATTTTTCAGCGGATTAGTAATCCATTCCGCCGCCCATGCCGCCCATGCCGCCGCCGTGGCCACCGGGCATCGGAACGGACTTTTCCTTTTCAGGAGCGTCGGTGATGAGACATTCGGTCGTCAGTAACAGGCCGGCGATGCTCGCCGCGTTTTGCAGCGCGCTGCGCGTGACCTTCTTCGGGTCAACCACACCGGCTTTCACGAGGTCTTCGTATTCGCCCGTCGCGACGTTGTAACCTTCGTTGCCCTTGCGTTTCTTGACTTCCTGCACGATGACACTGCCTTCAACACCCGCATTGGCCGCCAGTGAGCGGAGCGGAGACTCAACAGCGCGCGTGACGATGCCGATGCCGATGTTTTCATCCTCGTTTGCGCCTTTGGTGGCTTCAATTGCGGACAGGCAGCGGATCAATGCCACGCCGCCGCCGGCTACAATGCCTTCCTCGACCGCCGCGCGGGTTGCGTGCAACGCGTCTTCCACGCGCGCTTTCTTTTCCTTCATTTCCGTTTCGGTCGCCGCGCCGACGTTGATGACGGCCACGCCGCCCGCGAGTTTCGCCAAACGTTCCTGCAATTTTTCGCGGTCGTAATCGCTTGTCGTCTCTTCAATCTGCCGGCGAAGCTGATTCACGCGGCCTTGAATGTCGCTGGACTTGCCGCTGCCTTCGACAATCGTCGTGTTTTCCTTGTCCACGACAATCTTCTTTGCGCGGCCCAGATCGGTCAATTCAATGCTTTCGAGCTTGATGCCGAGGTCTTCACTGATGAATTTGCCTCCGGTCAACACCGCGAGGTCCTGCATCATTTCCTTGCGGCGGTCGCCGAAGCCCGGCGCTTTGACGGCGCACACGTTGATGGTGCCGCGCAACTTATTCACCACGAGTGTCGCGAGCGCTTCGCCTTCGACTTCCTCGGAAATGATAAGCAGCGGTTTGCCGATCTTCGCGGTCTTTTCGAGAATCGGCAGTAAATCCTTCAGGCTGCTGATTTTCTTTTCGTAAATAAGAATATAAGCGTCCTCGAGCTTCGCTTCCATTGTGTCCGCGCTGGTCACGAAATACGGCGACAAATAACCCTTGTCGAACTGCATTCCTTCCACCACGTCGAGCGTCGTCTCGATGGACTTTGCTTCCTCGACCGTAATCGTGCCGTCCTTGCCGACCTTGTCCATCGCGTCGGCGATGATTTCGCCGATGGTTGTGTCCCAGTTGGCGGAAACCGTCGCAACCTGCTTGATTTCCTCCTTGTCCTTGACCTTTTTCGTGATCTTGTCGAGCTGGCTGACCGCGGATTCAACGGCCTTGTTGATGCCGCGCTGGATGCCGATCGGATTCGCGCCCGCCGTGACAAACTTCAAGCCCTCGCGGTAAATGGATTCCGCGAGCACCGTTGCCGTGGTCGTGCCGTCGCCCGCCGTGTCGCTCGTTTTGCTGGCGACTTCGCGGACCATCTGCGCGCCCATGTTTTCGTATGGGTCTTCCAGTTCGATTTCCTTCGCCACCGTCACGCCGTCCTTGGTGACCGTCGGCGAACCGTATTTTTTGTCAATCACCACGTTGCGGCCTTTCGGGCCGAGCGTCGCGACGACTGCCTTTGAAAGTTTGGATACGCCGCGCAGAATCGCCTGCCGCGCCTGTTCATCGAATATCAATTGTTTTGCTGCCATAATTTTTCTTGTTTGTTGATTGGTTAAAGTTGGGTGAATTATTCAAGGACCGCAAGAATGTCGTCCGACGACAAAATCTTGTATTCCGTGCCGTCAATCTTGATTTCCGTGCCGCCGTATTTCGAGACCAGCACGCGGTCGCCCTTCTTGACTTCAAAGGGGATTTTTTTGCCGTCGTCATTCGTCTTGCCCGTGCCCAGCACGATGACGATGCCTTCCTGCGGTTTTTCCTTCGCGGTATCGGGAATGATGATGCCGCCCTTTTTGGTTTCCTTTTCTTCAGCCGGTTCGACCAGAATCCGGTCGCCGATTGGTTTTACGTTTAGTGCCATAGTTTGTCTTTTTGTTGTTTTGTTTACTGCTTAATTAACTCCCGCCGCCCGAGCGGTGGGAAAATTTTTAATTCAATGCTCCCGGATTGTCAGGCGTTGCGTTTCTTTTGCGGACTTTTTTGAGTCTTGCCGGGCGGGCCGCGCCATAATGGGTGCAACGCCGGCAATGCTCGCTGAAATGATTCCGCCTGGTGTCATCGAACGAAGGTTCGTTATTTCTTCTCGTCCACCACTTCCGCGTCAATCACGCCTTCGTCCTTCTTTTCCCCGGACTTCGGCTCGTCGCCTTCCGGCTGCGGTTGCGCGCCGGATTGGCCGCCCGCCTTGGCTTTTTCAGCCTGCGCCTTCGCCGCCGCCGCTTTGTAAAGTTCCGTCGAAACCGCCTGCCAGACTTCGTTCAGCTTTTCGCTCGCGGATTTGATGGCCGCGGCGTCCGCGCCTTTGAGCGCTTCCTTCACCGCGTTGACCGCCGTTTCAATTTTGCCCTTGTCGTCGCCGGAAATTTTGTCCGCGTTTTCCTTGAGCATCTTTTCAGAACGATACACGGCGTTGTCCGCCTCGTTGCGCGATTGGATTTCTTCGAGCCGCGTCTTGTCGTCGTCCGCGTGCGCCTCGGCGTCCTTGCGCATCTTCTCGACTTCATCCTTCGAGAGGCCGCTGCTGGCCGTGATGCTGATCTTTTGTTCCTTGCCCGTGCCGAGGTCTTTCGCGCCGACGTGCAGGATGCCGTTGGCGTCAATGTCGAAGGTCACTTCGATCTGCGGCACGCCGCGCGGCGCGGGTGGAATGTCCGCGAGATTGAACCGGCCGATGGTCTTGTTGTCCTTGGAAAACTGGCGTTCGCCCTGCAACACGTGAACTTCCACGCCGGGCTGGTTGTCCGATGCAGTCGAGAAAATTTCTGATTTGCGCGCCGGAATCGTCGTGTTGCGTTCGATCAATTTCGTGAACACGCCGCCGAGCGTTTCAATGCCCAGCGACAACGGCGTCACGTCGAGCAGGAGCACGTCCTTCACTTCGCCCTTGAGCACGCCGCCTTGAATGCCCGCGCCGATCGCGACGACTTCATCGGGATTCACGCCCTGATGTGGCGGTTTGTTGACGAGCGAGCGCGCGGTTTCAACCACTTTGGGCATGCGGGTCATGCCGCCGACCAGCACGAGTTCGTCTATCTTGGACGCCTCGATGCCCGCGTCTTTTAAACACGCTTTCACCGGCCCGATGGTGCGTTCAAAAAGTTTGTCGGTGAGCTGTTCCAGCTTTGCGCGCGTGAGCGTCTTTTGGATGTGCTTCGGCCCGGTCGCGTCCGCCGTGATGAACGGCAGGTTGATTTCATAAGTCTGCGCGCTGGAGAGCGCGATCTTGGCCTTTTCGGCTTCTTCCTTGATGCGTTGCAGCGCGTCGGGCTGCTTGCGCAAATCCATGTTATACTCGCGCTTGAACTCGTCGAGAATCCAGTCCATCAGCGTGTTGTCCCAATCGTCACCGCCCAGATGCGTGTCGCCGTTCGTGGCCTTCACCTCAAACACGCCGTCGCCGATTTCAAGAACGGAAATGTCGAACGTGCCGCCCCCCAGATCATAGACCGCGATTTTTTCGTCCTTCTTTTTGTCGAGACCGTAGGCGAGCGACGCCGCCGTCGGCTCATTGATGATGCGGAGCACTTCCAAGCCGGCGATGCGCCCGGCGTCTTTGGTTGCCTGCCGTTGCGAGTCGTTGAAATAAGCGGGGACGGTGATGACCGCCTGCGTGATTTTTTCGCCGAGGCGCGTTTCCGCGTCGGCTTTCAGCTTGGCGAGAATCATCGCGGAAACTTCCGGCGGCGAATATTGCTTCGGCTTGCCGTCCACTTCGACTTCGACGGCCGCATCGCCGTTTTTGGCTTTCACGACCTTGTAAGGCACGCGTTTGATTTCCTCCTGCACCTCGTCAAATTTGCGGCCCATGAAACGCTTGATGGAATAAACCGTGTTGCGCGAATTGGTCACGGCCTGGCGCTTCGCCGCGTCGCCGACCACGCGCTCGCCGGATTTTGTGAACGCCACAACCGATGGCGTGGTGCGTTTGCCCTCGGAATTTTCGAGCACGAGCGGTTCGCCGCCTTCCATGACCGCCATGCAGGAGTTAGTCGTGCCCAAATCAATGCCCAATACCTTTGCCATAAAAATTCTTTCTGAAAATTGTTTTAGCCAAAGCTGTCGGCAAGTCTTATGCAATTACAATGCCGCTCGGCCTAAAAATCTTTAAACCATTGAAAACAAAGGATGAAATTGAGTTTTCAGCTAAAATCAAGAACTTGAAAAACTGCGCCAAAAGCGACGCAATGGCACAGCTAAAAGCGCAATGGCACAGTTTAGTGACTCACTTACGGACGGGGTTGTACACTTGACAAAGGCAACTGTGCCAGCGGTCGGAAACGCGGCACAGATTCGCGGTTGACATCACACGTCCGGCGTGGCTCAGTTTTGGTTGTTAGTCCACGAGTATGTCACGCTCCATTCGGTTTAGCTTTCAGCCTGCAATTGCAAGTGATGTTGCCTCACTCGCTACATTACACACATTGGTGGCTGACCATCTGACCGAATTGC
>JBEKBA010000078.1:0-12851 GCA_050015635.1 Verrucomicrobiota bacterium | reverse complement strand
AACTGGCTCAAACAATACGTTGATTTCAACTGGTCGCCCGAGGAATTGACGGAGCGGCTCACCATGCTCGGCCTCGAAGTCGAGGGTGTGCAGAAAATTTCCGGTGCGTTCGACGGCATTGTCGTCGCGCAAATCCTCACGCGCGAGCCTGTGCCCGGCTCGGACAAACTTTCCGTGTGCAAAGTCAATGATGGCAAGGGCGAGCGCACCATCATTTGCGGCGCGCAAAACCACAAGCCCGGCGACAAAGTCCCGCTCATCCTGCCGAACTTCGCGCTGCCGCTGAAACCCGGCGACAAGGAACCGTTCGTCATCAAGGAACGAAAAGTTTTTGGCATCACCAGCCAGGGCATGATGTGCTCGCCACAGGAACTCGGCCTGCCCGATCCAGTGGACGGCCTGCTCATTCTTCCCGCCGACGCGCCCGTCGGAAGACCATTCGGCGAATATCTTGGCCGTAGCGGCGGCGACGTGGTTTATGATCTCGAAGTCACGCCGAATCGTCCTGATTTGAACAGTGTCATTGGCATCGCGCGTGAAATCGCGGCGGTGACGGGTAATCCGCTGAAAATTCCGGAAATCAAAATTCAATTCGGGGGCGAAAAAGTCGAAAGCCTCGTCGCCTTGCAGATTGAAGACGCTGAGCTTTGTCCACGTTACACCGCGCGCGTCGTCAAAGGCGTGAAGGTTGGACCGAGTCCTGACTGGCTGAAAAGCACTTTGGAAAAAGTCGGTATCCGTAGCATCAGCAACGTCGTGGACGTGACGAATTATGTCATGCTTGAAACCGGCCAGCCGTTGCACACGTTCGATTATCATCTCATCACCAAAGGCAAAGATGGCAAGCCAACCATTATTGTTCGTCGTGCGACTGCCGGAGAAAAATTCAAGACGCTCGACAATCAGGAGCGCACGCTTACGAACGAAATGCTTTTGGTTGCCGATGAGCAGAAGGGCATCGCGCTCGCCGGCATCATGGGCGGTGTAAACACGGAGATTAACAACGAAACACGCGACGTTTTAATCGAAAGCGCGTATTTCTCACCGACGACTATTCGCCGTACGAGCAAGGTGCTCGGCTTGCGGAGTGAATCGAGTTACCGTTTCGAACGCGGCGCGGACGTTGATATTTGCGATTGGGCGAGCCAGCGCGCGGCGCAATTGATTTTGGCAACCGCCGGTGGCCAACTGGCTGAAGGTGTCGTGGACGCGCAACCGAAACCGAAGGAGCAAAAGGAAATCACTTTACATTTTGCGAAAACGAAGGACTTGCTCGGTATCGGCATTTCACATTCGGATCAGGTTTCATTCCTCTCCAGGCTGGGTCTGACTGTGACCGGGCAGACGGCCGGCGTCTGCTCTTTCAAGATTCCGACATGGCGCGTGGACTTGAAGCGCGAGGTGGATTTGATCGAGGAAGTTGGCCGGCTTTATGGCGTGGACAAGATTCCCAGCACCCCGCCGCGCAGCGCACTCGGCACGAACGCCTTTGACCCGGTCTATGACCAGATCAGCGAAGTGCGCCGCATTTTGACCGGTCTCGGCCTGAATGAGGCGCAGGGACAAACATTGATTTCCAAGGACGAAGTGCGAAGTGTGAAGTCCGGGGAAATTATCGCGCTCGCGAATCCACTGAGCAGCGACATGGACGTGCTGCGTCCGAGCCTGTTGCCGGGCTTGATTCACTCACTGCGTCACAACGTCAGCCATAAAAATTACGACGCAGCGTTGTTTGAAGTTGGTCGCGTCTTCATACAAGCAAATGGTCAGCCGAAAGAAGAACGTCGCATCGCCATCGCTCTCATCGGCCAGCGCAATCCGCTGTTCTGGAGCGGTGATGACCGCGACGCAAAATTCGACGCTTACGATTTGAAAGGCGCTCTCGAAGAGTTTTTTGAGCAATTCGGTTTGCACGGTTTGAGCCTCTCCCGCCGCACTGAAAGCACGGCGTTGTTCCTCGAATCAGCCACAATTTCACTGGGCAAAAATCAGATTGGCGAAGTCGGACAACTTTTGCCCGCGCTCGCGAAGAAATATGATTTGCGCGACGCGGTGTTTCTGGCGGAATTAAATTTGGATTTGCTGCTCGCGCGGCGGAATCCAGCGAAGTCATTCAAATCGTTGCCTCAATTCCCCGGCATCCGCCGCGACGTGGCGATGCTCGTGCCAGAAACCACGACACACGAAGCAGTCCTGCAAATTGTGAAGCAAACCAAACCGGTGAATTTGGAGGCGGTCGAGTTATTTGACGTGTTTCGCGGCAAGCACGTGCCCGAAGGACAAAAGAGCCTGGCTTACGCGTTCACGTATCGCTCACCGGAAAAAACTTTAACCGACACCGAAGTCAACGCCGCGCACGTGAAAATCGTGGAAGCCTTCAAACAACAATTAAAGGCGACCGTGCGCGAGCAGGCGTGATTGAATTATTCCGTAGGCACAAACGGCGGAATCGGGCAATCCAGCGTGTCGGCGACGGCGCGGAGTAATTCCGCTTCGCTTTCCTGAATCACGCCATCCGCGCCGATAGTGTGAACACAGGCTTCAATCAAATTCCTTTTAATGATTGGAACGGCTTGCGTGAGGCGGTTGAGCGCGGCGTCCATTTGATTCAAGCCGCATTGTTCCGTCGGCAGCAATCGCAAATCGCCGTCATTTGGCGCGCGCAAATACGGTGCGCCTTGTGCAAAGGCTTTTTGAACTTCCACCGCATCATTGCTGCCGGCGTTAGCAAGCGCGGACAATAAAACGACGCAATCGGGCACCAGCGGCTTGATGGTATAAAATTGAATGACCGGTGGTTTGGATTTGCTGAATTGCGGCGCGAGGTGGCGAAGGACAATTTTTTGCAGCGCAAATTCAAACAATTCAACTTTTCCGCCGCTTTCGATCAGCCATTGCAGCGTCTGTGAAAATTGCCCGAACTGCGGCGCGCTTAGTTGCCGCAACGCGCCCAAAGCAAGATTGATGATTGGCAAATGCGCGTGCGCCGCCACAGGCGCGACTTCGGGAAACAGCGCGATGGTTTTTTCGTAATCTGGTGGTGCGACACGTTTGGCGAGTCCGGTGAGTTGTGTTGCGCGGGTTTTTTCATCAGAACTCAACAGCATTGCATATATCAAAGCAACCGCGTCGAGCGGTTCGCTCGCGGCGGCTTTGATGTTTTCCGGCAATGAATCGCGCAACTGCCCGGCATATTTCAAATGCAGCGGCGTGGGATTTCCCAAATTTGGCAAGACGGAATGGGATTGGATGACGGGCGGATTTTCGGTGCTGCCGGAGGCGATGATTGCGCCAGTTATTCCGCCGACTGGCATTCCGAAAATTGGCGGAAATGGCGACGGCGTACGTTTCATTTCGGAAAGTGCCGCGCGTTTGACGACTTCGATTTGATCTTCGGCGAGCGGCGGAAATTTTCCGTCCCAAACCGGGTCAATCGCGTGGATGCGTTGATCAATTGGCGGATGCGTGGCCATGAGACTGAAAAGTGGTTCGCTCACACCATTGCCAAAAAATAAATGGCAGGCGTCCGGCGCGTGCTCGGATTCCATGTGCGAGCCGAAGCTGTAACGTCCGATTTTTTGGAGCGCGCCAGAAAGTCCGCCGGGGTTGCGTGTGAATTGTACGGACGAGGCGTCGGCTAGAAATTCCCGCTGACGGCTGACAGCAGCTTGAATGAGACGCCCAAAAAAAACGCCGATGCTGCCAATGGCCAATAACGCAATACCAATTAACGGACCCGCGTTGTTGCGATTACCGCTGCGCGCATACAAAAGAATGCGGCCAATGGTGGCAATGCAAAGAATTCCGAAAAGAATGCCGATGAGCCGAATGTTCAGCCGCATATCACCATTGAGAAGATGGCTGAATTCGTGGCCGATGACGCCCTGCAGTTCGTCGCGTGAAAGCAGCGTGATGCAGCCATGCGTGACGCCGATGGCCGCGTCGCTCGGCGTGTGGCCGGCGGCGAAGGCGTTGATGCCCTTTTCATTGTTGAGCACATAAACTTTCGGCATCGGCACGCCCGACGCGATGGCCATTTCCTCGACGACATCGAGCAATTTGCGTTCATTGGGGTCGGTCGTGTTCGACTGGACGAGTTCACCGCCGAGCGTTTCAGCCACGGCGCTGCCGCCTTCGGCAAGCTGGCTGGTTTTGTATGCGCAACCGCAGGTGATGACGCCGAGCGTGGCGACGGCAGCGATGAGAAAAACTTCCGGATTCCAGAAAGTGAATTGCGGTTGCTGCTGGTCGTAATAATGCTGGTGCGCTTGAACGCCGGAGAAAATCAGCAGCGCGGCCAAATAACTCATCGCAATAAGCAACCCAACGGCGACCGCAAAATAAAAAACCAGCAGCTTGGTTTTTTTGCGCGCTTTGTCTTGTTGCTGAAAGAAGTCCATGTCCGTTGAATCGTTAAAAAGTTAAATCGTTGAACCGTTTTCCGATTTGACGATTCAACTGTTCAACGAATCACGAGAACGAAACCTTTGGCGCGTCCTTTTGTTCCGGCTTGTCAATGACGAACAGTTCCGCCGTGCCGAAGTTGAACATTCCGGCGATGAGATTGCTCGGAAAAACTTCACGGTCGGTGTTGTAAGTCATCACGGAATCGTTGTAAGCCTGCCGCGCGAAGGAGATTTTATTTTCCGTCGAGGTTAGTTCCTCGGTGAGTTGCATCATGTTCTGATTCGCCTTCAAATCGGGATATTGCTCGGAGACCATCATCAGGCGGCTCAACGTGCCGCCGAGGCCGGTTTCAGCCGAAGCCAGATTTTTTATCGTGGTGGAATCGCCGGGATTCGCGGCGGCGGCTTTCGACGCGGCATAAGCGATGTTGCGCGCCGCTGTCACCGCTTCGAGCGTCTCGCGTTCATGCTTGATGTAGCCCTTGGCGGTTTCGACGAGATTGGGAATCAAGTCATAGCGGCGTTTGAGTTGCACGTCAATCTGCGCGTAGGCGTTTTTGTAGCGGTTACGCAGCGTGACGAGTTTGTTGTAGCCGCCAATGAAAAAAGCGATCAGCGCAATGACAATGACTGCGATGACGATCAAAACAATCAGCACAAGTCCGCTGAGAGCCACCGTTGACGGTTCAGCCAGAATGATTCCAGATGCCATATATTCCTTTGTTCAAGTTCGTCAATTGCTAAGACAAATCGCGCACGGGCGCAACATAATTTACGGCTCCACGAACACCGGCATTCCCACCCATGCGAGTTTCATTAAATATTCCGCATCCCAATTCGTCAGCCGGAAACAGCCGTGCGATTCCGTGCGTCCGACCTGCTCCGGCGCGGGCGTGCCGTGAATACCGTAACCCGTTTTGTCCAGACCAATCCACGCGATGCCAACCGGATTGTTCGGCCCCGGTGGCAAAACCAATTTTTGATTTAATTGTGCTTCCGGCGATTCGGGAAAAAGCTCCGGGTCGAACGTGTAATTCGGATTCGGCACAATGGCGGTGACGTGCAGTTCGCCCGCAGGACGTTTCTCGACCCGCGCCGCGATGCTGCACGGAAAATACGCGATCAGATTTGTCTCCGCGTCAAACGCCTCCAGGAATTTTTCGTCGAGATGAATGACCACAAACGCCGCCTTGCCGTCTGGATCGGGATAATTCACGTCGGGAATTTTCAAAATTGTTCCCGCAGCCAAGTTTGTCCAATTCACATTTGAATTCAGCCGGCGGATCAATTCAGGATGCGAATGGCTTTTTTCCGCCACGAGTTCGAGCTCCGTTTCATAATCGAGCGCCGTCTGCTGCGATTTTGCGAGCCACGTTTTGCCCAGCGGCTGCAACCGCGCGAGGTCGTTCGTCGTCACGACGTAAGTTGTCAAAATAGGCGCGTCGAGCGTGAGTCGCGGGCGCGTGTTCGTGTCGAGTTTGCCGGTTTCCGGCAGGTTTTCCGTCTGCTGAAAAACAGAAATCGCCGCGCGCGTTTGTGAGCCAAGCGCGGCATCAATTGAACCTGGCGAAATCACCCGTCGTGCCAGCGCCACTTGCGCTTCAAACACATCGCGCACCGGACGTGGAAAATCCGCCGGCGATTGCCGGGCAACCACCAACGTTTTCGGCTGTGTCTTGGAAACTATGATCGTTTTTGTGCTGATATTTTTTCTGGAATGCTCGTGTCGCCACCAAAACCAAACGGCGACGGCAATTATTGCCAGCATGACAAACCAGCGAAAACCGCCGCCGCGATTTTTGCGGCGGGCATGGAGCATTTGGGATTTTGATTTGCCCGGCACGCAGCCATTTAGCCATAACTGCGGATTTTGCCCAAGCGGGAAGTCACCACATCACTCCTTGGTGAGCAATTCGTTGTAGGCGCGGGCGATTTGATCTACCAACGGCGACGGCGTGACCGTCTCGCCATCAAACGCGATTACCGGCACGATGCCTAGCGCGCTTTGCGTGACAAAGATACCTTCGGAATTCCTCAACGCTTCCGGTTTAATGACGCGTTTGTTCGTTTGCAGACCGAGTGTCTGGCAAATTTCTAGCACGACCGCTCGCGTGATGCCCGGCAACACGCCGCGCCCCGTCGGCACCGTGCAGATTTTATCCTGATAAACCCAAAAAAGATTGCCGCTTGCGGCCTCGGCCACTTCGCCGTTGGTGTTGATGAGCAACGCTTCATCCGCGCCCTTTTCGGTAGCTTCAATTCGCGCCATGACGTGTGTTAGCTTGTTCATGGTTTTGAACGACGCGAGCGGATCGGTGGCGGAAATGTGAAACGATGACGTGACAAGACTCCACTCAATCGCCTTTTCCGCGTTCAGCGACGGCGCAGCGTGCAAGGTCATCACCACCGTCGGTTTGCCGTCGCCATTGGGTGCATAACCGCGTTCGCCCGGTCCGCGCGTCAGCGCCACGCGCAAAATCGCTTCGGGCATTTTATTTCGTTCGATGAGTTGCTCCGCGAATTTTTCCAGTGCCTTCGGCGTGAATGGGCATTTGATTTTGAGAAAATTCGCGCCACACGTCATTCGTTCGAGATGTTGCGCCATGCGGAAAGGTCTCGTGCCCACAACACGCATTGTCTCGAACAACCCGTCGCCATACATGAAACCGCGGTCGTTAATGGGAACGACCGCTTCCGTTTCAGGCAAAAATTGTCCGTTGAGAAAAACAATCATGAATCCATGCTTAATGGCTTGTTTACTTACGCGAGGCGGAATGATTCCGCGAGCAGAAAAGATGTTACAAAGATGTGACAAAATTGTGTCCGATTTTGGCTGGAGCGTGCATTTACTCGTAAATGCAGGCGACTTTGAACGAATGTTTTACACACCGCCCGCGCATTGTATAATGTTCTTCTGTGAATTCGCAAAGGCGTCAACACGTTGTCTGTGGCATGAGCGGTGGAGTGGACTCCTCCGCCACGGCGGCGCTTTTGCTGGAACAAGGCTACGATGTCATCGGCGTCACGCTCAAACTCTGGCCGCAGGATTGCGTGAACCGCGCAGAGGACAAATGCTGCGGCCCGCAGGCTGTCACCGACGCGCGCGCCGTCTGTCACAAGCTCGATATTCCATATTACCTCATTGACGAGGCGGCGGAATTCCAGAAGCACGTCATTCAATACTTCGCCGACGAATACAAGGCCGGTCGCACACCGAATCCGTGCGTGATGTGCAATCAGAATTTGAAGTTCGGCCGGCTCATTGACCGCGCAGACCAGCTCGGCGCGCAATACATTGCCACCGGCCATTTCGCGCGCATTGAAAAGAACGCGGGCGGTTCACGCCATTTGCTCAAGCGCGGACGTGATTTGCGCAAGGACCAAAGTTACTTTCTTTTCTCGTTGCGGCAGGATCAACTCGCACGCGCGATATTTCCGCTCGGCGAAAAATCGAAGAGCGACACGCGCGAAGTCGCGCGGCATTGCAATCTTAAGACCGCTGACAAGGAAGAGAGCATGGAAATCTGTTTCGTGCCGGACAATAATTACGGCGGCTTCCTCCAGTCGGCGAACCTCGTGCAAAAGCATCGGGGCGAAATTGTGGATTTGCACGGCCACGTACTCGGTCGTCACAACGGCATCGAGTTTTACACCATTGGCCAGCGCAAGGGACTTGGCATCACCACGCCCAAGCCGGTCTACGTCGTGGAACTTGACGCGGAAAATAATCGAGTTGTCGTCGGTGACGAGTCCGCACTCGACCGCAACGAATTTATCGCCGACCACTGCAACTGGCATCCGTTCGACAAACTCACTGAATCAATCGAAGTCATGGCGAAAATCCGTTACAACCATGCCGGCACGCCCGCTACCGTAACACCGCTGGAGAACAACTCCGTGCGCGTGAAGCTGCACGCACCGCAGCGCGCCATCACGCCCGGCCAAGCGGCGGTGTTTTATCAGGATGAACTTGTGGTCGGCGGCGGGTGGATAGTGCGTTGAATGAAACACGGCACGACTTGAGAAGGCATTCCCATCATTAATACCTCTATTCGAAGCACTCTTGTTGTGCCATTTTGGCACAGTCGAACATTATCCCAAGTAACAAAATTGGCTTTATTTACCTTGATTCACCTTAACTCACCTTAATTTGGCTTTATTTATTTTGATTAGCCGGATTTACCCGGATTTACCCGGATTTATTTAGTCGGACTTACTCGGACTTACCCGGACTATCAAATGGGTTCGTTTGGTAAAAAATGCTTTTGAGTCACCCTTCTTGCCGGCCTTCAGATTTTTAGCCGGGGCCGGTTTTCAAAGAACATTTAATCGGCATTTAATGGGCGTTTTAACAAAAAGAGCCGAAAAGAGCCGGTTCGCCAACTTTTTGTGATTATATCAAAATGCAAAAACAGATGCAAGATAGAAGTGGGTCAGTTGATGGATATGGATGAAAATTGTAATGGGCGCAGTGGAAGTCCTTGCTCCGGGTGAAGGAATGCTCCACGGGGCAAGCGGACGGACAGCGTGACGCTGCACCCGATTACGGGCGCCGCAGCGCGGCATCCCTACCTTGGAATCAATGCGGCTTCCGAATATGTGGGTTGTGATTTTGGGGCGGTGCAGGGTCGTTGCAGCGAGGCTGCAATGGCGCTGCAACAGGACGGCGGATTAGCCCGGCGCACGTGCCGGGTTCAACGTCCAAACAAAATCCGTCCTGAAAGGATGGCGGAATGATCCAATCATTTTCCATCGTCCCTGCGGGACGCGATGTTTTTTCACGTCCACCGGGGACTTTGTCCCCGGCTAATTTTCATCCGTCGCTCCGGGACTTTAGCGTGGCAAAAAATCAGGCGCAGAAGATGTCGCTCCGATGGAGCTTTGGAATTGTTGCGTTGCGTTTCTACAAAGATTCCAGCCCTACGGGCTTTGAAAAATTGAATCTGTGTCATTTGTGAAATTGCCAAAAGCCGATAACTGTCGCTCCGCGACTTTCGGGCGTCTCTGGCACGAATTCCACTTGCGTCGAGTTTTTTCGTTGCTACAGTCGTTCCACGATTTTTCCGCCGGCTGCGGCGGTTTTCGTTTTTTTACCTGAAGCAGCTTGAAGCAGGTTGAAGCAGAACGAGTTATAACCCGAACAAACAACGCGTGAAAATTTTCAGCGGAAGAGCAAACGAACCACTGGCAAAAGCCATCTGCAAATCCATCGGCCTCGAACTGGGACAATGCACGATCAAGCCGTTTCCCGACGGCGAGACGTTCGTGAAGATCGAGGAGAACGTGCGCGGCGAGGAGGTGTTCGTGGTGCAGCCCACGTCACCGCCGACGAACCACCATTTGATGGAGTTGTTCATCATGATGGATGCGTTGCGGCGGGCGAGCGCGGCGCGGATCACGGCGGTGCTGCCGTTTTACGGTTACGCCCGGCAGGATCGCAAAGATCAGCCGCGGGTTCCCATCACGGCCAAGCTGGTGGCGAATCTGCTCGTGGCGTCGGGGGCGAACCGGATTCTCACGGTGGATCTGCACGCGCAGCAGATTCAGGGATTTTTCGACATACCGGTGGATCACCTCTACGCGGCACCGGTGATGTATGATTATTTGAAGCAGAAAAAAATGACCGATCTGGTGGTGGTCAGCCCGGACACGGGCGGGTTGAAAATGGCCCACGCGTATTCGCAAGTGCTGGAATCGGGACTGGCCATCGTGGCGAAGCGGCGCAAAAGCGCGACGGACGTGGAATCCATGGCGGTGATTGGCGAAATCAAGGGTAAAAATGTCCTGCTGGTGGACGATTTGACGGAGACGGCCGGCACCCTCACGGCTGCGGCAACTTTGTTGAAAAAGAAAGGCGCGAAGAACATCATTGCCTGCGTTTCACACGCGATTCTCAACGACACCGGCATCGAAAGATTGCGAAAATCGGTGATTGACGAATTGATTACGACTGATACAGTCCAACGCCCTGCGATTGACGGAGTGAAGATCACGACGCTGTCGGTGGCGGGGCTTTTGGGCGAAGCCATCAAACGGATTCACAGCAATTCGTCGGTGAACTCGCTTTTTGAATTCAAAGGCGGGCGCACCAGTTAGCGTCCGCGAAAAACACAATTTAAAGAAAATGAAATCAGTGGCGTTGAAAGCATATCCGCGTTCGCAAGTGCGCCGGGGCGGGGTCAAGAAGCTCCGCGGCACCGGGCGCGTGCCGGCGACGATTTACGGTCGTCAGGCCAAGCCGCAGAACCTCGAGATCAGCGCGAAGGAAATCGGCGATTTGATCCATCATTCAGTTTCGGAAAATCTGCTGGTGGATTTATCCGTGGAAAACGACGCGCGCGCCAAACGCCTTGCGCTGGTGCAGGAAATCCAGCACCACCCGATTGACGGGAAGGTTTTGCACGTGGATTTTCACGAGGTGGCCGAGAACGAAAAGGTCACGGTACACGTGCCGGTGGAAACGACCGGCGAAGCCGTGGGCGTGAAAACGGGCGGCGGCGTGCTCGAACACGTTTTGTTCAAATTGAAAGTCCGCTGCCTGCCAAAGGACCTGCCGGAGCAGATTGTGGTGGACGTAACGAGCCTCGAAATCGGCAAGTCAATACACATTGGCGACGTCAAAGCGCCCGAAGGCGTTGAAATTCTGGGGGACAAACACATCACGGTTGTGGCCGTTGCCGCGCCGCGCGCGGAAGAAGAAGTGGTTGCGACGGAAGCCGTTCCGGCCGCGGGCGACGTGGAGATGACCAAGGAAAAGAAGGAAGAAGGCGCGGAAGCCGCGCCCGGCGGCAAAGCCGGCGAAAAAGCCCCGGCCAAGGGCGAGGCGAAAGCCGCCGTTGCCGGAGACAAAAAGGCCGAGGCGAAGCCCGACGCCAAGGCCGAGAAGAAGAAATAATTTTTGCGGCAGAAGCCGTTTTCCCCGCGCATGGAGCAATTGCATCTCATCGTGGGTCTGGGAAATCCGGGCGCGGAATACGCGAAGACGCGCCACAACGCGGGATTTTTGCTGGTTGAAAGACTGGCGGCGCGCTGGAAAACGGATTGGGCGGAGGAACGGAAGTTCCAGGCGCGAATCGCGAAGGCCGAACGCAACGGCAAACGCGTTTTGTTATGCCAGCCGCAGACGTACATGAATTTGAGCGGCGAGACGGTGGGTGCGCTGGTGAATTTTTATCAATTGCCATTGACGCAATTGACGGTGGCGGTGGACGACGCGGATCTGCCTTTGGGAGAAATCCGGCTGCGCCCGGACGGCAGCAGCGGCGGGCATCACGGGCTGGAGTCCATCGAACAGCATCTGGCGACGCGCGGGTTCGCGCGGTTACGGATCGGGATTGGCCGGAAGGACGGCACGCGGGAAATCACGAATCACGTGCTCGGGAAGTTTGATTCGGGGGAGAGCGCGTTGCTGGAAAAAGTTTTGAGCCGGGCGTCCGGGCAGATTGAGTGCCGGCTGGACGACGGCATTGAAAGAGCAATGAACCAGTTTAACGGAGTCGTGGACTCCACCAACGAAAAGATAAAACAGTGAAACGATACGAAGGTCTGTTCATCCTGAACACCACAGGAAAAGATGAAGGCGTGAATGAGGCCCTCGACAAGATTTCCGCGGAAATCCTGGCGGCGGGCGGCAAAATTGAAACCGTGCAGAAAATGGAACGGAAAAATTTTGCGCGAGTGGCCGACAAAAAGCACAACGCCGGATTTTATACGAACGTGATTTTTTCCGGCACGCCGGCGATCATCGCGCAGTTGCGGACGAAATTCGCGCTGAGCGAGCAAATTTTCCGCGTGTTGTTTTCGCTATCGCCCGAACTGAAACCGGCGAAATAATTTTCAATCATGGCCAATTTCAACAAAGTGATTCTGGCGGGGAACCTGACCCGCGACCCGGAGCTGCGCTACACGCCCAAGGGCACGGCGGTGGCGCGCATCACGCTGGCTGTGAATCGTGTTTATTCCAGCGGAGAAGGCGGCGAGAAGAAGGAGGAAGTGAGTTTCGTGGACGTGGACGTTTGGGGCAGGCAGGCCGAAGTCATCGCCCAATATATGAAAAAAGGCCGGCCATTGCTCGTGGAAGGCCGGCTCAAGCAGGACACCTGGGAGGACAAAAACACGAAGCAAAAGCAGAGCAAATTGAAGGTTGTGCTCGAAAGTTTTTCGTTCATTGATTCGAATCGCGGCGACGGCGGCGGCGCAGCCGAGGCTCCGCGCTCGCGCCCGGCGGCAGGTTCCGCGCCCGCGCCGGAAGCCGGCGAGGCCGAACCGGCGCAGGACGACGACGTTCCATTTTGATTTTTCAATCCGGCAACCGGTCATTTTTTGTATGGCCGTTTCGTGATATAGCAGTTCCATATCAGGCGCGCCGGGAGTAATGCGCTTGAAGTGCTTGATCCTATACGGCGACTCTTTCGTTCAGGCCGTAATCTTGCCAAGGAGTGAGGG
>JBEKBA010000077.1:0-22273 GCA_050015635.1 Verrucomicrobiota bacterium | reverse complement strand
AACGCCAACGAAAGCAACAGGCTCAAGACATTGGTCGCCACGGTAGGCCAAAGTTGTGTAAGACGGTTTCCGGTGACAATCAAGGTGCTCCACATTCCAAATTGCATGTTCAGGAAGGAATATAACAGCAAAACCAGCAGCCACGCTGCGGGCAGCATTTCCTTGCCGCTTCCCCACCATCGCAAAAGAGTGGGTCCGCACAAAATAATCCCGCCGGCTAGAATCAGGAATGTGATGTTTTGCAGCCAAAATCGCGGCCAAAGAACCCGCTGAATCGAGAGATGTTCATGCCGGGCCTGGTATTGAGTAATCAACGGCCAGCGCGTGAGCGTCCACACTGCGGCCATCTCCGCGGCGATATTCAGCAGTTGATTGGACAACCCGTATCTGGCATTGGCCGCCAGACCGAAAGCATACAAACAGATGGCCGTGTTGGCGTTAATCGTCAGGTAACCGCTCACGAACTGGGTGCCCAGCCGCCAGGTGTTGGGCCAGAGAATCCGGAGGTGTTCCTTGATGTCAATTTTCTCCGGGCGGGGCTGATCTTTCAGCAACGCCAGACACTTCAACCGCGCGAGACACCGCCCAATGACGCTGCCGGCCAAGCTCCCGATGGGAACGCTTAAGAGTCCCGCCCCGCTCAATAACAATGCGCCGGCCACGACCAACCTCACCAACATGGACAGCAACCCGATGCGCGCGGCGCTTCTGACCTCATTCATGCCGAGGAGAAACGTGTTCCACCAATACCAATAGATATCGAACACCGTGGCAACGAGGGTTGTTCCCCACGCCAGCCGGGTGAGCAGTACGGAAGAGGTCTCATGAATGCGCAGTTCCACCACATACGTTCCCCAAATTCCCATGATGACGAAAACCCCCAGCGCGATGTAGCGATACACCGTGCGGGTGGTCAGCAGTAGTTGCCAAAGCAAGGCATAATTGGGCCCTGCCGCGCTCTCCGCCGATTTGAACACGCCCTGCGCTTGCAAGGTTTTGGCCCCGCCCATGGCGTAAGCGATAAATCGCCCGATGGTTCCACTGAATCCGAAGTCAAGGATGGGCGCCAGAGCGACCAGGCTCAATAAAACATAATACATTCCCAGGTCCGCCGGCGACAGTTCGCGCAGCACCAGCGGCAACAGAATAATGCCCGAAACGAGCCGGATGCCGTTGAAAATCCACGACCAGACCACGGCGGAATTGTTGAGTCGTTTAAGCATTATTAGCTGGATTCAAGGGTAGGGATGCGTTCCACCGCGTCCCTGTTTTGAAGTTTTTGGTAGGGACGGCGCGCCCCGGCCGCCATGGCGGAACGCGCGACGGCGACTGCGCCGTCCGTGGTGGCCGTCCGCAAGGACCGCAGCGCAATGACGCTGCCTTAATTTTTCAGCCAACCGGATAAGCATACATGGCAGGCAATTACCGGGTTTGCGCAGGTGGGTCGGAAATAGCCGCCGGAAATTCATCATTCAAGCCGCAGTTTGGTGGAAGCAGGCCGTGCCGGTCAAGCGCGAGCGGCATGGAGCGCCATCATAATTTGAATTCTGCTTGTTGAAAGCCGGAAAATTTCCGACCCTTTTTAAAATATGGACAGACTCGCCACATCCAAACGGGATTTCCGCTGGAATTTTGAGGCCTACACCCGTGATGCCTGGATCAAAGAACAGGCCGCAATTTTGCCAAAGCATAGTTGGGTGCTCGACGCAGGTGCTGGCGCCAGCAAATATCGTCCATACTTCGCTCATTGCCGTTACGAAACCCAGGATTTTTGCCAGTATCAGGGCAGTTTAGTGAAATATGTTGAACCGATCAAATACGTTTGCGATATCACAAGTATTCCGTTGCCGTCCCAATCTCTCGATGCAATTCTTTGCACAGAAGTAATCGAGCATGTGGTTGACCCGATGGCTGTGCTCAAGGAGTTCGCGCGACTTTTAAAACCGTGCGGCCGACTTTTTTTAACCGCGCCGTTGCTCTCTAGTTTGCACATGGAACCGTATCATTTTTACGGCGGTTTCACCCATTATTGGTATCGCCATTGGCTCCCGCACCATGGATTTTCCGTTGATGAAATCAGGCCGGTTGGCGGCCCGGGACGGACAAGTGTGATTTATGTGCAAGGATTTTATAGCACGTGGTCGGAACAGGAAAAAAAACTGACACCCATGAAACGTGTTTTATCGAAATGTTTTCGGGCACTGATGAAAATTCGAGTACTCTACATTTTGCGATGGCTCTTGCCCAAAATGGATACTTGGCTTGGTGGAAACATCATTTGTTCGGGTTATTTGGTGGCGGCCACACGCAACGCGCCGTAATCTATTACCTCAAAATCGGGGCGGCATAAACAACCTGATAGTATGAACCCGCACCAAACTTATACCCAAATCTGGCTTTGATAGTCCTACGAAAATCATGCTGGCGAAGAAATTTATCCATCTCTGAAAGGCGACAGCAGCCTTTGTAAGCTTCAAAATCTGCGACTTCCGACTTGATAAACCGAAAGTGCGGCAAAATATCAACGGCACCCTTTAAGACGAGTAATTCACTACCTTGAGTATCAATGACCAAAGTATCGTAAATCGAAAGGTCTATCCCCTCATTATGCATCAGAGTGGATAATCTGGCACTGTTTAATCGAATGCTTCCGGTGTAATCTATGTTGGGATAAAGTTGTTTATGGGCAGCCAAGTCAAGAATCGAAGAAGATTGTCCTTCATTGCTGCTGATATGAAATACATATTCACGATCATTCACGTCCGTAACCAACCTACATAACGCCTTCTGCTTTGGGTAAGAAGCAATCAATTTTTGAAGTTGTTGATATATGTCTGGAATAGGCTCGATCCATAGGACGTTCAACCCGTGCATAGCGTAAAGCTCGCGCTCCTGTCCAAGATTTGCTCCAACATGTATCACCCCCTTCACTCCTGAAAGGAAGTCAATCGGGTCTGGTTTGATCGGAAAAAGCAAACGACGGGTTAGACTTTTCAAATATGATAATGGATCCATTCGTTTCCTCATAAATCTTTAGAGCTTGAAGCCGGTCTGTTGGAAAATTTTACGGAACCGCTTTTCCCAGGTGTGTTCGGCCGCGCAACGCCGCCAGGCGGCCTGGGCGATTTTCAAACAGGCTTCCGGTCGTTTCCGGTAAAAAGCATACATTTCAATCAATTCTTCAACCGACCGATAACAGAGGATTTCCTTGCCCAATTCGTAGTGTTCCACGAGTTCCCAATTATAGGTTGTCAGATAGCACGCGCCCGCACCGGGACATTCAAAATCGCGGCCTTTGACGGTCGTCAAGGCCAACGACGGTGTGGCCAGCCCGATGCCGAGGTTAATTTGTGTGCCGCGATAGATGGCATTGGGATTGTCCACCCACTGGCTATCCGGCCAGCCGCTGCCGAATAGTTTGATGGGAATCTTGAAGCGAAGGAGCTCGTTGATGATGATTTCACGTTCCGGCTTGATGGAGCCCAAAAAACTGAATTCATATTTGAAATCCGCTGAGGCGGGCATGCTTAAGTCATCCGTCAAATGCACCCCCTGCGGCGAATAGATGCAGGGCAGGCCGCGTTGCCGATACCATTCGGTGGCCGCCAGACAATTGGTCAGGTTCAGATCGAATTTTCCGGCCCAGTATTGGTAGTTGTCGTTGCCGGACGAAAAAATTCCATAGGGAAAGAACTCCATCTTGTCATCGAGATTCATACCGAGCAGGAGGCAATGCCAGCTTCGGCGCAAAACCTCAAAAACCTCCTCGGAAAGCAGGGCGGGGCGGCCATAAAAAAAAATCACGTCGGGGACGATATTTTTTTGCGCGGCAACAAAGGCGCGGATCGCCGCCGCGACCGTTTCCCGGTCGGTTTGGGCCGGGGGTTTTTGTTTCAAGGCCGGCCGCAGGTCCAGAACCTGAACCGCGCAGATCTTTTGCAATTCCGGCACCAGATCATTCAGCTCCCACATGCAATCGGCGATGAACAGAATGGTGCGCAAGGGAGCGGAGGCAACCAGTGAATTTTTTGGGGTGGAAACAGAAGCTGCAAGCTTCGCCGATTTAACCAATTCGACGCAATAGGCGTGATCCAGTTTCCGGGCCTTCCACGCGACCCAGCGTTCAAACAGCGGGCCGCGCAGCAGGCATCGGCGCAAAAGATTTTTAATCCAGCCAATCATGGATGAATATCGGCTGGCGGCGGGAATTGTGCCCTCGTTTGCTCTTGCCAGCTTGATTTTTGCTTGTTCAGGATGATGCAAATCTGGCTATGCCGATTTGAATTGGCAAGTTTTTCATGACTCACCTGAACTGGTTTGAGACGTGTCCGGGGCACGGTTTTTGGTTTTCGCGCTTGTCTTTGCAAGGCAGCTAGTATTTACTGAAAACGATTTGTGTTTCCCTAAACAGCTAGGCAAGTAACTTTTGCACCATGCAAGCCTTCGATATTCATAGCTGGCGGAGACGGGCTGTTTCGTCATGGCTCCTTTAACCGTCGCCTGGATTTCCCATTTCCCGGTGGAGTGGCTGCCCGATGCGCCGGAGCCGGTACGGCTTTTACGGCCTTATCATCCGACGTCGTGGCAGCGCGTTCTACTGGCCGAGTTCGAAAAAGAGCCGTCCTTGCGCCTGCACATCCTGGTTTTGCGAAAGGAGCTTGAACGCGACCTCACGTTTGAGCGGCATGGCGTGACGTTTCATTTGATCAAAATACCGGCGGGACTGCGCGCGCCGTCACTGTTCTGGGTGGACACGATTTTTATCCGGCGGGTACTGAATAAAATAAAGCCGGATGTGGTTCATGCCTGGGGAACTGAACGGGGCGCGGCATTGGTGGCCAACCGGCTGGGATTGCGGCGTGTCATCACCATTCAGGGATTGATGACATGGTATAATCAGGTTGTGCCACCGCACAACTGGCACGCTCGTCTCGCGGGCGCGCTGGAGCGGAATTCCCTGTCACACGCGCCACTGCTGACCACTGAATCCGTTTTTTCAGTCCAGTGGCTGCGTCGGCATTTTCCAAAGGCGCGCGTGGAGCAGATTGAACACGCGCCCGACCCGGTGTTCCACCGTGTCCAACGGCAACCGCAGACAAAACCGTTCCGTTTCATTTTTGTCGGCACACTGGAACAACGCAAAGGCTGGGAACTTCTTATCCAGGCACTCGACCGGTTGCGAAATGAAATTTCCTTTGAACTGATTCTGGCCGGTGAGCAAAGGCCGGAAATAATTGAATCACTACGAAACCGCGTTGCCGCGGAGTTGTGGCCGCGGATTATTTTCAAGGGAAACTTGGCGCCCCTCGAGGTGGCGCAGGAATTGAGTATGGCCGCGATGATGATTTTTCCGACTCTGGCGGATGTCAGCCCAAACGCGGTAAAGGAAGCAGTGGTGGCTGGCGTACCGGTGGTGGCCAGCGCGGTGGGCGGCATACCGGATTATGTCATTCCCGGACGCAATGGCATTTTATTCCGCGCGGGTGAATTGACGGAAATCGTCGAGGCGGTTCGCGCCGCGTGCCGCCACTCCCTGTTTAGTCGGGGGATGGTTGAATCCGATGTTCTGGCGCAGATGCGGGACTATTTGTCGCCCACCCTGATGGGAAGGCGGTTTTTGGAAGTGTATCAAGCCGCCCACCGGCAAGGGCCTGAACGTTGACTTTCTTGACTTTTGCATGGGAAATGCGAACCTCGAAAACAGTCATTTTGAATGAATAATGTTCCAGCTTATGTGCGGTCGTTCATCACGTTCGCGGTCATTGTGCCTCTGGCGTTGGTTTTTGGATATTTGATGACCGGTCCGTTGGATGTCTCGACGCTGGCTGTGATTGGCATCGTCGCCGCGATATTGATTTTTCCATTGTTGCTCCGCTGGCATTATCCCCTGTTGCTATTGTGTTGGAACCTCGCTGCGATTGCTTTTTTCCTGCCCGGGAGTCCTTCCGTGTGCCTGGTCATGATCGCGTTGAGCCTGGGAATTTCCGTGCTCCAACGCATGATTAGCAAGGAAAGCCAGTTTATCATTGTGCCGCAAATCATTTTTCCACTGCTTTGCCTGCTTGCGGTGATCGTTGTCACTGCCAAGTTTACCGGGCTGGGGTTGCGGTCATTCGGCGGTGAAGTTTATGGCGGTAGAAAATACGTGTATTTGTTGGGCGGCATACTCGGTTATTTTGCGCTCTCCGCGTACCGGATTCCACTTGAACGGAGAAATCTCTATCTTGGATTGTTCTTTCTGGGCGGCCTGACGGCATTTATCGGCGATCTCTTTCCCTGGCTCCCTCACTGGACCTATTTCATCTACGATTTTTTCACCTACAATCAATATTATTTCGGGACCAACACATTGGAAGGGGAAAGTGTTCGTTTTACCGGCGCAGTGGCAACCTCACTCGCCGTTTTTACTTTTATGCTAGCGCGATATGGAATTCGCGGGGTTTTTCTTGCC
This sequence comes from Verrucomicrobiota bacterium, assembly GCA_050015635.1. Taxonomy (GTDB): domain Bacteria; phylum Verrucomicrobiota; class Verrucomicrobiia; order Limisphaerales; family UBA11358; genus UBA11358. The sequence goes on along the minus strand of JBEKBA010000077.1, from coordinate 15,822 downwards.
GGCAAGCCCTGGCGCTGGGTCATCCTTATTGTATTTGTCATGTATAGTTTGTTGGGGGGGTTTCGAAGCATTGTTGTTCTTTTTGGTTTGATCTTTGCCATCCTGTTTCTCCTTGAACGCCTGTATCGGACAAGATTGATGCCGGTCTTTCTGCTCGTCGGGATTGTGGGAGGGCTGGCCTTGATTCCTTTGGCATCGCATCTGCCTTATACCATCCAGCGGTCGCTGTCTTTCCTGCCGTTAAACATAGATCCGATGGCACGAGCAGACGCTGAAGACAGCGAGCAGTGGCGTATCAAGATGTGGCAGGGCCTGCTGCCGCAAGTTCCCCGATACCTGCTTCTCGGCAAGGGTTACGTTATTTCGCCTTTGGATTACCAGTTTGTCATGGGACCTCAAGCGTCGGTGCAAAATACGTTTGCGGAAGACCAGGGGCTGGCGTTGGCCGAGGATTATCACAGCGGCCCGCTTTCAGTTGTCATCCCCCTCGGCATTTGGGGGGCCATCGCCTTTCTTTGGTTTTTAATCGCCGGGGTCCGGGTTGTTTATGCCAACTACCATTACGGGGACCCGGCGCTGAACACGGCTAATTCATTTTTACTGGCTGCCTTTGTCGCGCAAATCATTTTTTTCCTGTTTGTATTTGGCGACCTCAGTAACGATATGCTGAAGTTTTGCGGATTGCTCGGTTTGAGTGTCAGTCTCAATGGCGGGATGTGCCGCCCGGCCCGGGCGCGCGAGATTGCCCGGCAACCCGAACCGCCCAAGGACTTCAGGAGATTTTTCCCCCCGCCCGCGCCTGCTTTTCAACGGCGGATTGGATAATGGCTCGCTGGTGGGTTGATGAAATTGTTAAGCTGAAAAACAGCCGTGGTTGGTAGGGACGCCGCGCTGCGGCGTCCTCATATTTTCGGTAGGGTCGTCCCTGATCAGTTCATTCGCGCCCCCAGGCGCAATGGCCGCACCGCAAGGTGCTTCGGCGTCCATGCCGAATGCCTTCCCATTTTTATCCGTGTTCCCTTCGAAGCGCTACACTCTGCATAGTGGCTGCAGCACCGCTGCAATGCCGCTGCCGCGCCCCTGCAATGATTCTGTGGTAATCTTTGGCGTTCTTGGCGGTTAAATCCATTTTCGTGTTAATTCGTGTAATTCGTGTCCAAAATAATACAACACCAACGATTTGCGGTTCTTGACATGGTTTCAAAAATATTGATTCATTTTGTATGACTCGAACTCTGGCCGGACGACTCGCACAGAGCCTTTTCCTTTCGCGCGGAAAGCGGCTCTTTGAACAAAATTCCCGCAACTGGGAATTGCCGTTAAGTAAATTCGACAAGCTTTTTATAGGTTGCTACGTCATCCTTGAGGATTATTCGCGGGGATTATTTCCGCCGAAGTTTGAAGACCAGGCAAAGGCATACGCGGGCGAAATCGCCTACCGCACCGGATTGCCGGGCTTGAACCTTGAGGCAATCCGCCAGACGGAATTGCGGAAACCCTTTTGGTTTGGCCACGCGGTGGTAAAATATCTCGGCCAGTTTATCCAGTTGATGCAGTTGCTTGATCAACTGAAACTCCCGCCGCCCGCGCGCTTGCTCGAACTGGGTTGCGGCGGCGGCTGGATGGCCGAATTTCTGGCCATTGCGGGTTTTGATGTGACGGGAACTTCCATTGCTCCGCTGGACATTGAGGATGCGCGTGTGCGATTGCAAAGTATTCTTGCCAAGGGCATTGTTCCCAGGCTGCGTTTTGAAATCGCGCCGATGGAATCCATAGCTGACGCGCCCGGTCCCCGGAATTATTATGACGCGGTTTTTGTTTTTGAAGCGTTGCATCACGCCTTTGACTGGCGGCGGGCGATTCAATCGAGTTTCGAGTGCATTCGTCCAGGCGGATGGCTTCTGATTTGCAACGAACCCAATGTGCTGCACACGTTCATTTCCTACCGTGTTGCAAAATTATCCAACACCCATGAAATTGGCTTTAGCCGAAACGAATTGATGCGGCACCTGGCCAAAACGGGTTTCGTTTCGACGAAATATCTCGGCTCGCCGTTCCATTTTTGGGTTAAAGCTCATTGGATTGCCGCGCAAAAACCAAAATGAAAGTCACCCTTGACTGGCTCAAACAATACGTTGATTTCAACTGGTCGCCCGGGGAATGTCAACGAAGCGCTCGTTTTGCCAGAGAAAAACCGAGGGCGGACTGGAAAAAATGACTTACGAATCAGTGGAGCAGGAGGAAAATCACGAAAAAGGCCTACTCTGGTCGGGGGCAAGAAACCAAGTGGGAAATGTCAAATCAAAGGTATAATCGGTAGTCCCCTAATTTGAATTTTCTTTTTCAAAATCAATTGCTTTCCGTTTTGCGCCGTTTTTTGCCGTCCGCCACGATGCTAACCCGCACTGCTGTTATGGCGGATTCAACTGGCGGAATTTCCAAGACAGTGACAAACCGCTCGCCTAAATCATGCGCGCCGTCTCGGTGCGACCAGCCGTAGGCGCGTTTAGCCTTTGGGTGTCCCGTCAAATCGAAAACTTCCACGTTGCCCTGCCAGACAGTTTGGCCGCGAAAGACTTCATGGACAGGCACGGATTCGCGCCAAGTCGCATCCGCCTTGTGCAGGTGCGAAATAGCACGCTTTAGCTGTTCAATGTATTCTTTATTCGCCACAGAGTTTAACCAGTTCTTCCACAGTCCACGCGCTGCTTTCAATGCCAGCGGCTTGCGCGGGTGTCATACGCAAAGACTTGTGGGTTTTGCAAAAGTTGTAATAAGCGAAATTCAGCGCAACCGCAGCTTCAAAGTTTTCAAACTTTTTGCTAAAGGCATTCGTGAGCCGCGTGAGACGGCGGCAGTGCATCCGCAAAGTGTGATTCTGCTTTTCAACGTGAGACGTGGACACGCGACTAATGTCCGGCGAGCCGGTAACAACCGTCTTTTCAATGCCGATGACTTCCGCAGGGCTATACCGAACAGCGGCGGCTTTACCGAGCGGCGTGACTCCGTAGGTTTTTACCACCTGCGCGTAGTCCACTTCCGAACCAAAGGCACGTTCCGTAGCATCCTCATACGCCCGCAGCGAGTCAGAACTGATTTGCACGCGATTAACCAAGCGGCTCGCCAAGTCGCTCATAAATTCTTTGGCGTGGTAAGAATCGCGTTTGCCGACAACAAACGAAGGAATCAGCTTCGTGTCCGCGTCCAATGCGATGAAAGTCCAAACGTCTCCATAAGCACCGGCGCGCGTGGCGTTCTTTTGCTTCGCTCCAATGAATCCCCAAATCTCATCCACTTCTATTTGCTTGCACGTCAGGCCGCGCATCTTTTCGTCCATGATGCGTTTGCACGCTTGGCCGACGCGCAACGCCAGCCGTCCAATCGTGTCGCCATGTATGCCAGTGATTCTAACCACGCTGCAAATGCTCGCGCCTTCGCAGAGCATCGAAATCGCCGCCACTTTCTTTTCGGTTTTAAGTATGTTTGCCATATCGTTTTTAAGTTGCAATTATTGTTACACAGATATACATTTGACGCAAGATATTTGTGTAACAATTATTATGAAAAAAACAGCAGGCAGACCCAAGATTGGCATTAAAAATGCAAAAGGCGTGTTCTTCACCGCCCGATTCACGCCGATAGAGGCTGGACAGCTTAACGGGGCGATACGGAAGGCCGGAGATAGCAAATCCGCGTGGATACGGAAAGCGTTGCTATCCGCTGCGGGGAGTGATAAATCAGCGTCATAATACAGTGGATGCGGCGAGCCTCGGACTCGCAATCTGCGATTGTAAAGAACGCCAAGTTTGCCAATTAACTTACGCACCCAAACTGATTTGAAAATTGCACGCATTTTACAAAAGTCAATTGACTGGTTGAGAGAAAAAAAGTCGCCAGAACAAAATGACAAGCCCAATCAACCAGATAAAGAACGCGACCAAAGCCGACTTGAAACCATAACTTGTCTTTTTCTTTCTTCTTGGGTGTTGGCTGACGTTTTTTCGGATTTTGGACATAATAAAATGGCAAGAGTGGCGTTTTATTTAATTGTTTTATTTCTAATTTGTTTATTGGCCTATCATGTGAGAAAGGGGTGGCCTTCGTGGGCAAAAGTTTCCACTTTGATTTTTATCTTTGTAGTAATTTTTTTCCTCGTCTGGCTTCCTGTAATTACTTATCTGGCGACTTTCTCGGTTGATTCGGTAGTATCCATTGTTGGGAAAAGCATCACTGGAACTGAAACAGTGAGAACTCGAAACTATTTGCCGGTTTATTGGTGTGTCCATTCCAGACGCGACGAACATAATGTCTTGCAGGTCGAAGCATCTCCCATATATGTCATGCTGTATCTTAAGTTCACGAATGAAAGGGACTCGACTATGTTTGTAGATGGTTTTTCGGTCGAAACGAAAAAAACAAATGGAAATTGGGAAAAAATATCTGCTTTTGATATTCATCCGACATTTGGAGACGGGACAATTGATTTTTATTTTGTCCCCTTTATTCAAAGGGCTGGTTTTAATACTTTGAACATCGCGCCAGATTTCAAACACGCCAAGAGAATTGATTTCCACGACAACTTTCTTCAATCCCGCCTTGCTGAAAAATCGCTTAATCCACACGAGTCGGCGCAAGGGTGGTTGTTTTTGGACATCCCAAAAGATGGATGGACTGACCAATTGCGTTTTTGCATCACAACTGGCGGCGAAAAAATTATTAAGCCAATAACGAGCATTTTGGAAACAAACGACATGGATATTCAGACAATCAAACCATTTGCCGCTTATCAAATGGAGGAAGAACAAGACATAAGCAGCTTTCCATTGAGATATTATGGCGATGGCGCAGAAATCCCCCACCAAGCCCAATGATTTTTTATACGTCCATGCCGCAATTTCATGCCAAACCGCCGAAAGGCAAGACCGCAGGGATTTCAAATTATGGGACTGCCGTATAATCCCGTTTTTTTGGGGAAAAATGAGAGATTTTCCCTGACATGCAGCGGATTTTTGAGTATAAAGGCTGCCGCACCAAACCCAAGTAATGAAAACAGCATTTTCTCCGCGAGTCATGGGCGTTTTACTGGTCTCTTTGGGCGCATGGCAAATGTCGATGGGCATTCACGCGTCCGCTCAAGACATAATCGGCGACATGCTTTTGCAGACGGTGACCACAAATGTGAACGGCGCGGGCATTCGCGTTGCCCAACCGGAAGCTGACGATCCGAACACGCCACCGGGGACTAACACTTGGGAGGTGAATCCAGCGGTCGTCGGCCAGCCAACGAATCTTTTCACTTACATTTATTTTGATTCATCCGGCAATTATCCCAACTCGCTGGGGTTTGAATCGCATCATGCAGAATCAGTTGCCGACAATTTTTACGGAATACCCGGCGGCGTGGCCACGAACGTCGCGCACGTGGACAATTACGAGGCGGATTATTTTTGGGAATCGGTGGTCGACTCGCGGTCGCCCCGAAACATCAACGATCCGGTCGTGAACCAAAGTTTCACATTCGGCCCTCTCGACGCAAGCAACCAGGAAATGATTGACTCGGCCTACGACAATTACTCGGCGCGATACGGCACACTCTTTATTTCCGCCGCCAACAACGCCGGCAACAGCACCACCGTCTGTGCGCCGGGCACATCTTACAATTGCGTCAGCGTCGGCGCTTACACCAACTTCACCAATTATTCCAGTATCGGACCGACGGTTGACAATGGCCGCTGCAAGCCGGACATCACCGCACCCTGGGATGCCACCAGTTTTTCCACGCCATTGGTCGCAGGTGCGGCGGCAGTTTTAATGCAAGCGGGTTTGGGCGGCGACGGTGGCGCCGACATCCGGACGGTGAAAGCGCTGCTGCTCAACGGTGCGATCAAACCCCCCGATTGGACGAACGATGCTCCTTCGCCACTTGATTATCGCTACGGCGCGGGCGTGCTGAACGTGTTCAATTCCTACGAGCAACTGACGGGAGGCGAAAATGATTACATCGTTGCCAACAGCGTTCCCACCGGCAGCCCGCATCCACCCACCGGCGACACCGGCACGGTCGGCGCGTTGAGCGGCTGGGATTTCAACACGATTTCCAGCAGCGCCAGTGGATTATCCACCAACGACGGCGTGAACCATTATTATTTCAATGTCACCAACGGCGTGAACAATGCCGTGTTCACCGCTACCGCCACGCTTGTCTGGAACCGGCAGCAAAACCAGACCAACATCAACAACCTCGACTTGTTTTTATACGACACGATTTCCAGCAACCTGATCGCCGCCAGCACCAGCCTCGTGGACAATGTCCAACACCTCTGGCTGCCGCAATTGCCGCAAGGCCGCTACGATCTGCAGGTTTTGAAAAACGCCGGAAATTCCGTCAGCGCCACGGAATCGCAGTCCGGCACAAACACGACCCTTTCGTGGCCGATTTATCCGACCGGCTTTATTCTCGAATCCACAACCAATCTGGCTTCGCCGATTTTTTGGAGCACGAACAATCCAGCGCCGGTCGTGACCAACAACCAAAACCTGGTCGTCCTGAATGCGACCAATGGCGTTCAATTTTTCCAGCTGTGCCGACCGTGAACTCTTTGCACTTAACAAAAATTTCCGAGCGCGAAGTATGATTCCCGGTTCCGGGAAGGTTTGAACCGCAATATAATACCACTAACATTGGTTGCGATGATACGGTTGACCCCATTCGTAGAAAACTCCACAAGCGGGTCACTAACACTATATAGATTACGATACCTGTCACCGCCGGCGCCAAAACAACCTTTTTCAGTCTTTTATCGTGGTTACCACATTGGCCAGAACGCTTTTTAGATGGCGTCCCGTGTGGCTTCCAGCGCAGGCGGCGACCTTTTCCGGCGCGCCTTCCGCCACAATTTTTCCGCCCGCGCCGCCGCCTTCCGGGCCGAGGTCAATGATCCAGTCTGCCGTTTTAATCACGTCGAGATTGTGCTCGATTACCAGCAGCGTGTTGCCCGTTGCGCGCAGTTTGAAAAGCACTTCGAGCAGCTTGGCCACGTCGTGAAAATGCAGGCCGGTCGTCGGCTCGTCCAAAATGTAAAGCGTCTTGCCCGTCGCCTTGCGGCTCAATTCCGCCGCCAGCTTCACGCGCTGCGCCTCGCCGCCGCTCAAGGTCGTCGCCTGCTGGCCGAGCCGGAGGTAGCCCAGCCCGACTTCCGCCAGTGTCAGCAGCGGATCATAAACCTTCGGTACCGCGCGAAAAAAATTCACCGCTTCCTCCACCGTCAGGTCCAGAACGTCCGCGATGTTTTTCCCCTTGTAGGAAATCTCCAGCGTCTCGCGGTTGTAACGTTTGCCGCCGCACGCCTCGCACGTCACGTAAACCGCCGGGAGAAAGTTCATTTCAATTTTCAACACGCCGTCGCCCTCGCATTTTTCGCAGCGGCCGCCCTTGACATTGAAACTGAACCGCCCCGGCTCGTAACCGCGGACTTTTGCCGCCGGAAGTTTGGCGAACAGATCGCGGATGTGATTGAACATCCCCGTGTAGGTCGCCGGATTGCTGCGCGGTGTCCGGCCGATCGGCGACTGGTCAATCATGATGACCTTGTCCAGATTTTCAAAGCCGGTCAGCGCGCGATGCGCCCCGGGAATTTCCTTCGCGCCGTGAAATTTCCGGAATAACGCGCGCTGCAAAATATCGTTGACCAGCGTGCTCTTGCCGGAGCCGCTCACGCCCGTCACGCAGGTAAACGTGCCCAGCGGAATGCGCGCGTCAATGTTTTGCAGGTTGTTTTCGCGCGCGCCGAGAATCTCGAGCCAGCCCTTTTCCGCCGACGGGGAATTCCGCTTTTTCGGAATCGGAATGGCCAGTTCGCCGGTCAGATATTTTCCCGTGAGCGAATTTTTGTTCGCCAGAATTTCCGGCAACGCCCCCGCCGCCACCAGTTCCCCGCCATGAATGCCCGCGCCCGGACCGAGATCCAAAATGTAATCCGCCGCCCGGATCGTGTCCGCGTCATGCTCGACCACGAGCACCGTGTTGCCCAGATCACGCAGGCTTTTGAGCGTGGCCAGCAAACGATCATTGTCACGCTGATGCAAACCGATGCTCGGTTCGTCCAAAACGTAAAGCACGCCGACCAGTGCCGCGCCGATTTGGGTGGCGAGCCGGATGCGTTGCGCTTCCCCGCCGCTCAACGTGCCGCTTTCGCGGTCGAGCGTGAGATAGCCCAGGCCGACGTTTTTCAAAAAACCGAGCCGCGCCCGGATTTCCCTGATGACTTCGCCCGCGATTTTGAGTTGAAACTCCGAAAGCTTGAGCGTGGCGAAAAATTCATCGGCCTTTTCCACGGACAACGCGCAGACGTCCATGATGGACAAACCCGGAATTTTGAACTTTGAATTTTGGATTTTACCCTTCGGGGGAAATTGTCCGCCCCCCAGCGTGACGGCCAGAATTTCCGGCTTCAACCGCCTGCCTTTGCACGCGTCGCAAAACTGCGGACTCATGTAAGCCTTGAGCCGGTTGCGGATGAATTCGCTTTCGCTGCCCGTCGCGAGGCGCTCGAGGTTCGGCAGCACGCCCTCAAACGGACGGCGGATGGAACTGGTTTTTCCCGCGCGCCAGAATTTGAATTCAATTTCGTCCCCGCCCGAACCGCGCAGCAGGATTTTTTTGAAATCGTCCGGCAGGTTTTTGTATGGTGTTTCCAGACTGACGCCGCCATGCGCCGCGACCGAGCGCAGCAGCGCCTTGTAATAAATGTTCATCCGCTTGCCCGCGCGCCGCCAGGGTTGGATCGCGCGCTCCAGCGGCAGTTCGGGATCGGGCACGACCAGCGCCTCGTCAAAAACCATCTTCTGGCCGAGGCCGTGGCAAACCGGGCACGCGCCCGCCGGCGCGTTGAAGGAAAAATGCTTCGGCGTCGGCGGATCGAAGCTTTTGCCGGTCGCCGGGCTGCACATCTTGTTCGAGTGCAGGGTCTCAATCCACGTTTCGGATTTTGTTTGCGGCTCCTGATGCAGCGCGAACATCACGCCTTCGCCCCAGCGCAGCGCCGTTTCCACCGAATCGGTCAGGCGCACGCGGATTTTTTCGTCCACCACCAGCCGGTCCACGACCGCTTCGATGTTGTGGAATTTTTTCTTGTCGGGTTTGATCTGCGTGGAATTTTCGCCCAGTTCGATCATCCCCCCGTCCACGCGGGCGCGCACGAAGCCTTCGCGCGCCAGACGCCCGAAAACGTCGCGGAATTCGCCTTTTTGACGGCGCACGACCGGCGCGAGCAGCATCACTCTGGTTTTGAGTGGCAGCGCGAGAATCTTGTCCACGATGTCGCTCGTGCTTTGCGTGGCAATCGGCACGCCCGTTTCGGGGCAATGCGCCTGGCCGGTGTGCGCGTAAAGCAGACGCAGGTGATCGTAAATTTCCGTCGTCGTGGCGATGATCGAACGCGGGCTGCTGCCGGAACTGCGTTGTTCAATCGCAATCGCCGGCGAAAGTCCCTCGATGTAATCCACGTCCGGCTTTTGCATCTGGTCGAGGAACTGCCGCGCGTAGGCCGAAAGCGACTCGACGTATTTGCGCTGCCCTTCGGCGTAAATCGTGTCGAACGCCAGCGACGATTTTCCCGATCCGCTCAAGCCGGTGACGACCACCAGTTTGTCGCGCGGGATTTCCAGCGTGAGGTTTTTGAGATTGTGCTCACGCGCGCCGCCTATGCGAATAAATTCCTTGCTCATAGCCGCGAATTTCTCGTTTCAACCAATCGGTTACCCTATGCCAGGCGGCGCCAAAAGCCAAGCCGGAGTTGGCCGGGGTATCCAGTTGCAACGACTTTGCGCGCCGTCAGGCGCAATGGCCGTCCGCAAGGACCGCTGCGCTCCCGCTCTTTTTTGTTCCCGATTTCCTATACGCCATCCCCAAGACCCCAGACCCTATCCCCCATCCCCGCGCCGTAAGGCGCATCTGTGTCCCTACGTAAGTCGTTGATTTTTAGCACCATTCACCACATTTCTTCACCTTTCTGGCTTTTACCGTTTGACCCTGTTTATACTCCCGCGCTATGAACCGGCGGAACCCCGGCCAATTATTTTCTGCATCCGGCATGGCCTGGCTGCTGTTGCTGCTGGTCCTCGTTTTAAATTTCACCATCCGTTGGCGGCTGCGCGAGATGCCGCTTGAGCGGGATGAAGGCGAATACGCCTACGCCGGGCAACTCATCCTGCAAGGCATACCGCCTTACCAACTGGCGTGGAACATGAAATTCCCCGGCGTATATTTTGCCTACGCCGGATTGATGTCCGTCTTCGGCGAATCACCGCAGGGCATACACGCCGGCCTGATCTTCGTGACATCATTGAGTATTTTGCTGGTCTTTCTGATTGGGCGTGAACTGATGGGCACGACCGGCGGTTTGATGGCCGCAGCGCTTTTCACCATGTTGGCAGCGCTGCCCTCTGCTTTTGGTCTGGCCGGGCATGCCACACATTTTGTTGTGTTCTTTGTCTGCCTGGGAACTTTCGCGCTGTTGGTTGCGGAAAGGAAAAGGCCGCTGCTTTGGAACTTCATGTCTGGCGTAGCCTTCGGCGCTGCCATTTTGATGAAGCAACACGCATTCGTTTTTGTGCTTGCCGCCCTGGGCTGGCAGTTGTGGCAGACATTTCAACGAAAAGAGAAGTTCATCCCGCGCATCGGCATTTTTCTTGCCGGTGCCACTGTGCCGCTGTTGCTGACCGCCGCGGCGATGGCTTGGGCGGGTGTCTGGGATCGCTTCACTTTCTGGACCATTCAATATGCCCGCGAATACGTCTCCATTATTCCGTTGCGGTCGGTGCCGCGCCGGTTTGCAGCCGGCTTCGGGCCGGTTTTTGATTCCGGCATCTGGGTATGGGTGCTGGGACTGGCCGGACTTGGTTTGATGTTTTTCCGCAGGCAGCCGGGGAGAGTCGTCATGTTGGGTGCGGGATTGTTTCTCGCCGGCCTGGCGGCGGCCTGTCCGGGATTTTATTTTCGCAGCCACTATTTCATCATGGCCATGCCCGGACTTGCCTTGTTGAATGCCGCGTTGTTGCTCGCAATCGCCGGCTGGTTGAAAAAATTTCCGCAAATCCGATCGCTTGGATTTCTGCCGGTGTGCCTCTTTTTTGTCGTTGCCGGAGATCTGCTTGTTAGAAATGCCGAAATTTGGTTCAGACTCCCGCCCTTTGAAATTTCACGAAGACTCTATGATTTCAGCCCGTTTCCCGAATCACCGGGGATTGCCCGTTACATCGCCGCACACACAAAACCCGATGATACCATCGCCGTGCTTGGCTCCGAGCCACAGATATTTTTTCTCGCGCAACGGCATTCGGCTTCCGGCTATATTTATGTTTATCCACTGACCGAGCCGCAACCACTGGCTCCGGCCATGCGGGAGGAATTCATCCGTGAAATCGAGACGGCCAGGCCGGAATACGTCGTCTATGTGAACACCCTCTCATCCTGGTGTTCCACGGTCATTCCCGCCGATACGGCACAAATCATCGACCACTTTCAGAAATGGTGGTATGATTATTCGAAAAACTATCAACTCGTGGGCATGGTGGATTCGGTGGCAGACAAGCCGTCGGAATTTTTTTGGGACGGACAACTGGCAAACCGCACCAATTCGTCACCGCCCGCCATTTCCATCTACCGCAGAAATTAGAATATCTTTGATACCTTTCCAAAACGTGTAATCGCGTTTTAAGGCGATTCTCGGCTCTATTATTGTGTCAAAAGCTCGATGCGCCTCAGCTTGCCAAGTTCTGGCGAATAGTAACTGTACTCACAGTTAAAGATGGCGGTGGAGAAATGCCCGACCGGAGCCGCTTTTGAGGTAACGCTCAAAAGCGATCGCGCGTTCTTTGCTTTTAAACGCCGTTGCAGCCCGAATTTCCCATGGAGCGAATTTGGATGTGTGCGGTGCTCGTCCCGTGTTGTGCTCAACGAGGCGCTTTTTCAGATCGGACGTAATTCCGGTGTAAATTTGTTTCGGATGAGACAGCGATTGCAGGATGTAAACATAATGGAATTTGGTCATCGTTTAAGGCCGCCGTCACTCCGCAAGGCATAGCTATGGCGTGCAGCCTTCGCTTTCATACTGGGCCATCGCAGGTGCTTTCAAGCGGAAAAGCTGGTTTGCCAGCCATAGCTCGCTTCTGCGAGCGAAGGCTGGAGCCAGTTGTCGGATTTGACCTAACAAATCTTTCGGCAAGCTCCTCGAAATCAATCGTCTATGTCATCGCTGACTTATTGACTATAAAATAGTTACGTCTGCTGTCAAGTGGTAACGCACGGTAACAAGTGACCTACTTTTCTTAACTGATTTTTAACAAATTTGGACGAGGTTTGCTGGCATTTTTGCTGGCACTTTTTTTACAAAAATCATTCCGTTGGTTTCGGTTTAGATTTTAATTTTTTCGGACGTGCCGGCTTGCGACTCACAGGTTGGCTGTAATTCGTCATTTGCGGCTGGTCTTGATTTTTCTTGTGCAATCGGTCACTCAACCACTGACGCTGCCAGTGATTCATTCCTGAATGAAAAGGACTCATATTTTTTCAGTTTGTTCTCCGACTCCTATCGTTCGCGTTTTTCCCCGGATTGTGTTTTCGCCGACGGCACGGCGGACAACTTGATACGCTGGTAAGCACCGCGCTTTTGATCCTCTGGATGTGGTTCGATTGCCAGCACCGTGATGTCCCGCTTGTCCGGCCCGTAAGCCCAAAACATCCGTCCGGCTGAGGGCGTGTTGTTTTCGAGATACGACTGGAAAATCTTGAACCCGTATTTGCGGGTCAGGTCGTCAATTTCGTGCGAAGCCAAACTGTTATGCCGTGGATTTTCAGCGAGGTAGCCGAGGGATTTGACCAGCTTCTTGAAAAACTTTTCTTCGTCCTTGTCCAATCGCCCCTGTCGCTTGCGAGTTGAGAGGTCGTTCCATAACGCTTCCATCTCCGGCAATCCCATGCGGATGTTGAAAGCCATTGAAATCCTTTCAAGCCTCGGCGAAGGCAGACAAATCAATCGGCGCGGATGCCAGCCCTTTTTTCAGATTGGCCACGGATTTGTCCAGCATCTTCAGGGAACGGGCGGAAATGGCTTGCGGCGATACTAGCACGCGCGGCTCCAGATAAAAGCAGCCGTTCGAAAATGCTTGAACGTGAAAATACTTTGTCTTGGCGTTGCGCAGGCTGATGCGCTTTTTGGCGTCGGCGGCAACGTCGTAATCTTCCACGACTGTCGGGCGTTTTTGTGTCAATGTCGGCATGACTTCACTGTGGTGGGATTTCCCACTATTGTCAAATGTAAATCTAATTCACAAAACCGTAAAAAATGAAACAGTTTGCAGACAAAACATCATGTGCTTAAACTCCGTCTCGTTCAGAAAACCAAAAAACACATCCAATGCCCGAAGTTGCATTAAATAATCACACGGATTTCAGCATCATTACAGAAGATTTGCGCACGCTTTATCTTGGTGATTCTCGCCCTTGGATGATCGGCTTTAGCGGAGGCAAAGACAGCACGCTTGTTGCTGCGCTTATTTTTGAAGCGGTTTTGTCCGTTCCAGATGAGCAACGCACAAAAGAAATCCATGTCGTTTGCACTGACACACGCGTTGAAATTCCGGCGATTGTTGAAATGGTTGAGATGACGCTGGCGCGGATGCGAAAGTTTTCGCAAGACAATCGGCTCAATATTGAAGTTCATTTGTTACGCCCGCCAGCGGAACAAAGTTTTTGGGTCAACATCATCGGGCGAGGTTACCCACCACCAAATCGGGTTTTTCGTTGGTGCACAAGTCGGTTGAAGATTGATCCCATGACCCGCTTTTTTGAATCGCGTATGGGGCGATGGAAAGAAGCCATTTTACATTTGGGCGCACGACGGGCGGAGAGTGCTTCACGCGCACAAACAATCGCGGCGCGGGAAACCCGTAACGGCCTTTCACGCCATCCCGATTTACCGCGCGTATGGGTTTCAAACCCGATCCAATTTCTGACGACCGAAGAAGTGTGGGCTTATCTGCTCCAGCATCCGTGTCCGTGGGGCGGTGACAATCGTGCGCTTTACAAACTTTACTCGCAGGCTGGCGGCGGTGAGTGTGCAATCCAGATTGACACCAGCACACCGTCTTGCGGAAACTCTCGTTTTGGTTGCTGGACTTGCACGGTTGTTGACCGTGACAAAGCAAGCGAAGGACTTCTTGAAAGCGGCGATGAGCGAATGGAGCACCTGCTCAATTTTCGCGAAACGCTTCTTGAATTCCGCAATCCAGAAACCGGCTGGCGCGATATCGTCCGCAATCGCAGCTTCAAGATCAGCCATTTTCAGTAAGCCATCCCGATCAACGGGAAGATAGGTGACGCGCACACCTTCAGTTTCTAACGTCCGGCAATTCGTCAGCACCGATGAATGTTCGACAGCAGACGTAATGACGTGCCGCTTTTTCGGATCAGCTTTCAGAGCGGCGTGAATTGCAGCGTTGTTGCTTTCTGTGGCGCAAGACGTGAACAGAATTTCACGCGGATTTGCGCCCAATAATTCCGCTACTTGCTCGCGTGCCTTTTCAATCACTGTTTTTAATTTTGATCCAAACCGGTAGCTGCTTGAAGGGTTGCCCCATTCTTCGGTGAAATATGGCAGCATAGCGTCGCGCACTTCGGGCGTGACGGGCGTTGTAGCGTTATGGTCGAGATAAATCATAAGTGACGGGCGTTATGTGCCGCTTCCAAGCCCAAATCAACCGAGCCCAGTCGGACATCAAACCCGCAAACGGCACATCTGTGTTGATAGGCACGCATAGAAGTGGAGCCAGTTGTCGGATTTGGACTGATATGCCGACTCAGAGGTTAATAAAATAGCCTATTTCATTGATGTTTCAAGCAAAAACCGCTCTAACTCGCCACTATTTTTCCTAACTGTCTTACTATTTTCACTGACAGTTTCACTGACAGTGTTTTTAGCCGAAAAAGCCCAATGCAGTTCTAAACACCTGCGAACAATGGCTTGCAGGACGCCCTCGGTATCCGCTAACATAGTTTGCTGGACAGAACCTAATCTTTGGAGCACCGATGAGCAAACGCATAGCAATGTTTAACCACAAAGGGGGGGTGAGTAAAACCACCTCGGTTTACAACATCGGCTGGATGATGTCGAAAAGCGCCAAAGTTTTGGTGGTTGATGCCGATCCTCAATGCAACTTATCGGCACTGATCTTAGGCGACAGATTTGAACAATATTATTTGGATGCGGCCACGGCGGGTCAAAATATCAAAGACGGGGTCAAAGCCGCATTTGAAGGAAAACCCACTCCCCTTAGCGCCGTAAATTGCTATTCGCCGCAACGAGCACCTGCGCTGCACCTGCTGGCAGGACACGCAAACTTGTCTGAATATGACGCTGCTCTCACATTTGCACAGACATCAAACAACGCCATCGCAACACTTCAGAACTTGCCGGGGGCTTTTGCTGAATTACTTCGACTCACAGAAGCTAAGTATTCGATAGATTTCACTCTGATAGACATGAACCCAAGCCTGAGTGCAATCAACCAAAACTTGTTCATTTCGTCCCATGCATTTGTAGTTCCGACAAATCCGGACCCATTTTCTCTAATGGCGATTTCGACGCTGGAAGCTATCTTACCGAGATGGACGGCTTGGAGCAAAGCTTCCGTCCCGTTATTTGCTGCCTCTGCCTATCCGCTACCTAATATTTTGCCGAAGTTTTTGGGCTCGTTGATACAACGTTTTAATGTCAGGAATGGAAGAGCGGCGAGGCCATATCGAGATAATATTGGGGAGATAAA
>JBEKBA010000076.1:0-13350 GCA_050015635.1 Verrucomicrobiota bacterium | reverse complement strand
GGTTCCGCATTTTCAGGAGGGTCAAACCTGGTAAAACCTGGTAAAACCAAATCCGACTGAATCCAAGCTAATCCGACCTAATCCGACCTAATCCAACCAATTTTTTGTCAGCGGACTGTCAGATAGTGCCAAAATGGCACACATAAACGAAAATGTGCCCAAGGATTTGGTGTCAATTGTTTGTCTTGGCGTCCCAGCGTCTTGGCGGTTAAATTTCCTGAGTGATTCGCAACATCATTTTCGACTGGTCGGGCACTTTGGTGGACGACCTGCCCGCCGTTTTGAAAGCCTCGAACTTTGTCCTATCACAAGCCGGCCGCCCGGAAATGTCGCTCGAACAATTCCGCGCCGAGTTTTCCCTGCCGTTCACGAAATTTTACGACCGTCACACGCCGCATGTCCCGATGCCGCAGCTTGAAAAATGGTTTCATAGCCGGTTCAAGCAGGCGCAGGATTCCGTCTGCGAACTGCCGCACGCGCGCGATTTTCTGGAATTTTGCCGCGCGAAAAAACTTCGCACGTTTCTTTTGAGCACGGTTCACAGCGACCATTTCAAAGTGCAATGCCGTGTTACCGGATTCGACGTTTTTCTCGACAAGCCTTACACCGACGTTTGGGATAAACGGGAAAAAATCCACGAAATCCTCCGCGAAAATGATTTGCGTGCGGACGAAACACTTTTCATCGGTGACATGGAACATGACATCGAAACCGCGCGGCACGGCGGCGTTCATTCCTGCGCCGTGCTCACCGGCTACAACACCCTGGAGCAATTGCGCGCGGCGCACCCGGATTTGATCGTTGAGCATCTCCGCGAATTGCGCGGCGTGCTGGAGCGAAACGATTTGCACCTGAAACCGCTGGCGCAAAAATTTGAAGAAACGCATCTGCCGCTCGCGACCGTCGGTGCGCTGATTTCCAACGGCGAGGGCGAAGTACTGATGATCCGCACGCACAAATGGTCGAACCTTTGGGGAATCCCCGGCGGCAAAATCAAATGGGGCGAAACTTCCGAAGCCGCGCTACGGCGTGAAATTATGGAAGAAACCGGCCTGAAAATTTCCAGCATAAAATTCGCACTCGTGCAGGATTGCATTCACTCGAAGGAATTTTATCACGATGCGCATTTCATTTTGTTGAATTACACCTGCCGTTGCGCCGGAAAAAATCCGCATGTGAAACTGAACGACGAAGGCCGCGAATTTCGCTGGGTTACGCCTGTCACCGCCCGCAAGATGAAACTCAACCAGCCGACGAAGATTTTACTCGCCGCGGTGGCAAAAAATTCCGTCCGCAAAAAATCTTATGCTTAAAATCTCCGTTGTTGACCTCGAAGTTTTTTATTGCGTCGGCGTGCCGGACGAGGAACGCGCGCGGCCGCAGCGTTTGCTGCTGACAGTTGAGATGAACCTCGCTTCACCCGCCAGGAGCGACAATATCATTCATACGATTGATTATTTCACCGTCAGCCAGCATCTCCTGATGTTTGGCGACGGACACAGTTGGAAATTGATTGAAACGCTCGCCGCTGACATCGCCGACATGATTTTATTCGAGTTCAAACCCGAGAGCGTCGCGGTCGAAGTGAAGAAATTTTCCATTCCGCAGGCGCGTCACGTTTCCGTCAGTTTGACGAAGAAGTGGGGCTGAACTTTTTCCCGTCCATCGCGCGCAATTCCCAGCCGTTTGGCCTCACCCGGATGGTCACCGCGCCGGAAGCGCCTGTGTAAATCACTGGGACTTTCTTCTGCTCCAACCGCTCGCGCAGTATGGGGTTGGCGCGCCGGTTCACCGGAAACTCTGAATCCGCGATGACGATGATGTTTGGCTGGATGGCGTTGAACAGCGCGTCGCAAAGGGGTTCGCCTTCCTCGGGCAAACCGGCAATCACAATATCCGCGTGCAAATCGTTCGTGCGCGCGAGCAACGTGGTTTGACCTTCATGGCCCAGGTCCGATAACAGTAAAATTTTCGTGCCGTGAAAATTTCCCAGCAGCACGAGCGCTTTGTCGTCTGCGCGCGGGAAATTGTCATTCGCGTCGGGATACAACACTTGCCAGCAGCCGATACTATCTCCGCGTTGGATGATTTTGTGTCGTGCCGGAGATGGGTCGAATCCGGAAACCGCTTTGCGATACGCGCTGGAACGAAAATGAATCGGACTGGTATAAATTTCACCGACGCCGAAAAGCTCGTTGAGCGATTGCGCGCCGCCGATATTTCGCGCATCACCTTCCGTCAAGGCGAGACATTGAATTTTGTTCACGCCCTGTGCCTGGAGAAATGGTTTTAATGTAAATTCGACGGCGTTTTTATTGCCGCAATCCACCAGCCAGTTGTTGTTTTGTCCGGCGGCGTTTACAAAAACTGCGTGGCCGCCGTTGAGCGGTAAAATGGTCAGTTCAGTTTCCTTTCGCCATTGTTCCCAGTGCCAAAAATAAATTGCGCCGATCAAAATCAGAATGGCTGTGCTCCAAATTCTTAGCTTGGGTGCGAACATCCGGCCGCTCAAGCCGCCCACGATCACGGCGTAATAAATTATAATTGTCCGCCACGACGGCTCCGGAACGTAGAGAAAGGCGCCGGGAATTTCTGTCGCGAGTACGCTGACTTTTGTCATGGCCGACATGAAAAACCAGGCGCTATTATTGAATAATTCGGTCGCCCGGGAAAGCCAGGTTCCGCACACCAGCGCGCCGAGATTGCTCATCAGCGCGAGTGTGCCGAGCGGCACGGCGATGATGTTCGCAGGTGTTGAGATTGGGCTGAACAGATGAAAATATTTTGCCGACAGCGGAATCGAGCCGATCCACGCGGCAAACGAAAGTGCGCAATATCGTGCCAGCAAACGGAGAATTGAAACAAGTCCGCGCCGCCAACGCGGAAGCAATTCTTTTGGCAGTAGAGGATCAGGTTGCAACAGCCGGTCGGAGATTTTGTTCAATGGTGGCAGAAGCAGCCCGATGACGAGTACGACGAAAAATGAAAGTTGAAAGCTCGCTTCAAAAAGCTGGCGCGGTTCCCAGAGCAAAATGATGAAGGCAGCGGCGGCGAGTGAGTTGATTAAATCGCTCGGACGTTTCAGCGCCCAGCCGCCGAGAACAATGGTCATCATCACCGAGGCGCGGATGGCGGACGATTCCCAGCCGGTCGCGGCGGTGTAAAACCAGATGAGCGGAACCGCGATGAGACCGCACCATGCGCGCGAAACTTGCAACACGCGCAGCAGCGCGACGAGCATCCCCGAAATCAGCGCGATGCGGAGTCCGTCAATCGCGAACAAGTGCATTGTCCCGGCGCGCAGAAAGGGTTCGCTGATGTCGCCGGTGAATGCCGTGCGCCAGCCCAGCGTCATTGCCCAAAGCAAATGCAATGGTTCGTCCTCCTCCGGCAAACCATATGCAAGCGTGTGTTTCGACCAATCCAAAAAGCGGTCGGTCAAAGGTCGTTTTGAAAAATGAGGTTCGAGAAGATTCCAATCATTCGTCGAATCGGTTTTGAGTTCGTAAAAAATTCCCCGCGTTTTAAGATAATCCCGGTAATCAAAAAGCCCTTCGGCCAGCGGTGCGGGCGGTGGCGCGATGACGCCGGTAATTTCAACGGGCTGTCCGGCGAAAAAATTACTCGACAGTGCGTTTGGCGTCGCAACCATGATTGAGCCGAGAGCTGGCTGCCAGTTTTCTCCGTTCTGCAACCCGGTGACGCGGACTTGCGCGAGTGAATGCTCGGTTTGTTGATTGTCGCGCCCGGCGATTTTCAAATGCGGCGTTTCGGTCAAGGTTCCGCGCACAGTGGCAATGGCGGGTTCATTTCCCAGCAATGCGCGCAAATCGTTTGGTGAAATGACGGCGGTGTGAACAATCAGATTTGTCCAACCGGCGAGTGCCAGTAACGGCCAGATTAAAAATGGACGAAATCGGGGCAAAATCAGGGCGGGCGCGAGCGTTACGAATGCAGAAATAAAAAGCGCGGCGAGTGGCGGCCGGGAAATTTCCGCGAGCAGCAAACCCATTGCATAACAGGAAACAACGGCGACGAGCGGACGTTTCATGCAATTTCACCAGCGTTTTCGCCGGCGCCCGACCAGCCAGAGTGTGAGCAACCCCGCCGTGCCGCCCAGGGTGTCAATGACCACGTCGTGAATTGCCGCCGTACGCGTGGGCACAAAAATTTGGTGAAATTCGTCGCTCGCCGCATAGAGCGCGACCAGCAGCAGCGTAAGACGGAATTGTTGCCATGACCACGGGCGCGGATCATTTTTCACCGGTTGCCGCACCGCGCGCCAGACCAACAGCGCGAACACGGCGTATTCGGTGAGGTGCGCGCATTTGCGGGCGAGGAAGACGAGGAAATGCACGGTGTCTTCGGACATATGCGGGAAGAGCCGGCGCAGCAGCGGCGCGAGAAGGCGGGAGGAATGTTCAAAGGATTTTGCGTCGCTTGATGCTGCGAAAATCACAGCCATCCAAATCAGCAATGGCAGCCAGTATTTGAAAAGTGCGCGCAGTCTTGCCATGACGAATGAAAACGAATCTACCCCGGTGCGGCAATGAGAATGTGTGTTTGCATTTGCATATTGGCGGCGCATTTGGCACAGAAAAGCCCCTCGATGAAAAAGTCGTCTTTGATTTTGTTTTGTGCGGCGCTGGCTGTCGCCGTTGCAGGCTGCGCCCAATTGTGCGGCAAAAAAGCCGCGACTCAAACCGTATCGCCGCCGCTCAAATTAATCGGGCAAATCCATTTTATCGGCGCGGAAAGAATCTCCACCGACACCAACTCGTCTGTGTTCGTCAGTCTCTTTTCTCCGCCTGAAGCGCAGGCGTTGTGCATGCAAACGCTGAACAAACTGGCGCGCGCGCCTTATCAGTTTTTGCAAAGACGGATGTCCCCCGGCGAGCCCGACGAGGCGGAGAGGTTTCGTCCGTTGCTCGACGATTTGCTGCGCACCGAGTGGTTTCTACAAATCCGCGGCGCGACCAACGGCTCGCCGGAATTCGCGCTGGCGATCCAATTGGACAAAAATCGCGCGGAACTTTGGCAAAAAGATCTGGCGGACGTTCTTGAAACATGGACAGGGCTGCCTGCGGAAAAAATTCACGGCGGCTGGCAGTTAAAAAAGCATATGCCGCCGGATATGATTCGCTTCATTCACGTCGATGATTGGGTCGTGCTCGGCTGCGCTCAGGACGAATTGCCCCTGAACGACCAAATTGTCCAGCGTGTTCTTGCTGAAAAACGTCCCGCGTCCGTCGCGGAAAATTATTGGTTGAGCGCGGATTTGGATTGGCCGCATCTGCGGCATTGGCTTTCGCTGCCGGAATCGGTTGATTTGCCGGAGACACAATTGCAAGTTGTTGGGCGCGATGATAATCTGTATGTTGACGGCAAATTCATTTTTCCGCAGCCGCTGGCGTTGCCGCTGGAAAAATGGCGGATACCGACAAACACGATTCATGAGCCGTTTGTGAGCTTCACCGCCGCGCGCGGATTTGCGCCGTGGCTAAAAAAGCAAAGCTGGGCTCAGCCGTTCGAGATTGAGCCGGTACCAAACCAGATTTTTATCTGGGCGCTGGCGCAAATTCCGTTTCAAACCTTTGCCGCTGTGCCGGTTCCCGACGCGACCAATGCCATCCGGCAGCTTGGCGGCAATTTGTCCGCGGCGCTCGGCGGGGATTTTCAAAATCCGGCGCTCGGCTCGCTCACGCTGGCGACGAATGACAGCAAGATCGCCTGGCGTGGTTTCCCCTTTGTCTCGCCGTTTGTGCAAAATGTGCGCGAACCAGCGGGCGATTTTTTGCTGGCCGGACTTATTCTGAATTCGTCGGATTCCATGCCATTGCCGCCGGAATTATTCAAGATGCTTGCGCCGGCGAATCTGGTTTTTTATCACTGGGAAATCACGGCGGAACGCCTGCCGGAAGTGCGCATCTTGAGTCAACTCGCGCTTCTGTTCGCGCAACGGAATCAGCTCGACGGAAAATCCGCCGCCGCAAAATGGCTCGATCGTATTGGCCCGACGCTTGGCAATACCGTGACTGCTCTCACGCAAACCGCGCCGGACGAACTGACGTTCACGCGCAAAGCGCCCGGCGGTCTGACGGCTATTGAACTCGTCGCGCTGGCAAACTGGTTGGAATCCGCTAATTTCCCGTTCGGCAAAGTTGAGTTGCCCGCGACTGTGCCGTCGCCGTAATTTTTTATGCTCAAACTTGGAGTCAACATCGACCACGTTGCGACCCTTCGCGAGGCGCGCTATCGCGGACGGGGATTTGGCGAGCCAAATCCCGTCGAGGCCGCGCGGATTTGCGAAGCGGCGGGCGCGCACGGCATCACCGCGCACCTGCGCGAAGATCGGCGGCACATTCAGGATCGCGACGTTTTGGAGTTGCGCGAGAAAATTGAAACGCGGCTCAATTTGGAGATGGCCAACGCGCCGGAAATCGTCGGCATCTCCCTGAAATTGCGACCGGAAATCGTCTGCATCGTGCCGGAACGCCGCTTGGAAGTGACGACCGAAGGCGGACTGGACGTGGTTGCGAATGAAAAGGCGCTCGCCGGAACGCGCATGAAAATGAACGACGCGGGCATTGAAGTCAGTTTGTTCATCGCGCCGGACGAAAAACAGATTGAAGCGGCGGCGCGCACCGGCAGCCAGTTCATCGAATTGCATACCGGCCGGTTCGCGGAAAGTTTTCACGACGAACGGAAGTGTGAGGCGGAATTACAGCGATTGATTTCCGGTGCGAAACAGGCGCGCTCGCTCGGCTTGAAGGTGAATGCCGGACACGGATTGAATTATGAAAATCTGTCGGCAATTTTCCGCGTACCGCATTTGGTGGAATTAAATATCGGCCATAGCATCGTGAGCCGCGCGGTGATGACGGGCTTTGAAGCCGCCGTCAAAGACATGTTGCACTTGATGGAAAGTTATCTCGGGTGAGTCTAACCGGCTTGCCCAATGTCCGGCAACAAACACTATCTCAAGATAGACTATGCTGATAGCTCTTGCGCGTCAAGGGACGCTTTCTTTTTGTCCAGCCGGCGATTTTTGAAATTGCGGCGGCACGATGAAAAACAGCGGCGTGAGCGCGTAAATCACGAAGGCAATGTCCACGTTGAACCACGCCGCCGCCACGCCGGCCAGATATGAAATCACACCGATGAAGGATTTCCGGATGACGTTCGGGTCTTGCGTGCCGGCCAGTTCGGGCTTCAGCAGGTTCCGCAAAATGTAAGCGTGCAGCGCGATGAAGAGCAGGGTGTTGAACGCCATCACTACGCCGAACAAACTCACAGCCAGGGAATTTTTAGGATATGTGCCCATCAGCGCCGTCGGAAACGGCACGAGCGACTGAAACATCAGAAAGATGCAGTTGAGCCAGACCATGCCGTACGTTGCGTGACGCGCCAACCCCAGAATGTGATGATGATTCAGCCAGAATTTGCAGACGATGACAAAGCTAATGAGCCAGCTTAAAAATTTCGGGAACTGATCCAACAGGGCGCGTCCGAGATCACTTACGCTGACATGTTCGGGCAGCGACACTTTGAGGTCGAGTACCAGTAACGTCGCCGCGACCGCAAAAATGCCGTCACTGAAGGCTTCAATCCGGCCAAGGCGCATTTCGCCGGGTGAAAACCGCTTGAAAAAGGTCGCAAGCACGCGGGAGAATTGGGCGAGTTTTCTTGCGCGTCAATCGCAAATCGTGAATCGTCAATTCAATGATTCTTGGCGCCGGCATTGACATAATCGAAGTGGCGCGCATCGCGTCGTCTTACGAAAAATTTGGCGAACGTTTTTTGAAGCGCCTGCTTCACGACGCCGAAATCACCTATTGTCTTACGCACAAAATTCCCGCGCCGTTCATCGCGGCGCGCTTTGCGGCGAAGGAGGCGATTTCAAAAGCGTTCGGCACGGGCATCGGCGCGGTGCTCGGCTGGCACGACATGGAAATCCGCCGCAAGGAAACGGGCGAGCCATTTGTGATTCTGCACGGCAAGGGAGAAAAATTGTTCGAGTCGCGCGGGGCCAGACAATTGCTCGTCAGCTTGAGCCATACGCAAAATTACGCGGCTGCCACGGCGATTTTGGAAGATTGAAACCGCAGATAGACATGGATTCCACGAATTTTCACGGATTGAATCCGGATTAATCTGTGCAATCCCGATCGCCGGTTTCTTCTTTTGGCGGACGATTTTTTCCTTCACAATCCAGGCATGGAATTTGCGGTAACGGCGATTTTGATTTTCGCGGGCGCGAGTTTCTTTTTCGCGCTGGCGGAGACGGCGCTGTTTTCCTTGAGCAAATGGCAGGTGCGGCAATTGACGGAACAGCATCCGCACGCGGGCAAAACAGTCGCACAATTGCTCGAACGTCCGCAGGACTTGCTCGCAACGCTTGCGCTGGGCAACACATTTGCCAACGCGGCGATGCTCACGGTCGCGCTGCGCATGGTCTTCGACGCGCACTGGGTGCTGGCGCTGACGATGATTTCGCTCGCGGCACTCGTGCTTCTGGGTTGCGAGGTGTTCCCTAAAACTTTGGCCGTGCGGCAACCGGAGCACTGGGCGATGCGCGTCGGCTGGCTGCTTTTGATTTTCCAAAAAGCGACGAAGCCATTGCATCACGCGGCGCAGGGACTGGACTCGGCAATTTTAAAAAAAATTGCGCCGCAGGCCCCGACACAAAGTGCCGGAGTTTTGACCGACCCGGAGTATCACGAACTGCTCGAAATGGCTTACCAGCAGGGCACGCTCGCCGAATCCGAAAAGGAAATCATTCTGCAAATCATCGGTCTTGACCGGCGTGCGGCGCGTGACGTGATGCGCCCGCGCGCAGGCATGGCGTGCGTTTCGGATGAAGCGAGCATCGGGGAAATGATCACCGCCGCGAGAAAATTCAAGCATCGCCGCCTGCCGATTTACGATGAAACGCCGGACACGATTGTGGGCATTTTAAACACGCGTGCGTTGTTGTTGGATCCGAAAATTGATCTGGCGGAAGTGATTGAATTTCCCTCGTTCGTGCCGGAAACGATGAATCTGCTCCAACTGTTCAAAAGTCTGCAAAAGCAACATCGTGGCCTCGCCGTTGTGCTGGATGAATTCGGCGGCGTGGCGGGCCTGGTGACGATGGAAGATATTCTCGGTGAACTTGTCGGCAAAATCCGCGCGGAAACACAACCGGAAGGTTTTGTGATGGAAAAACTTGCGCCGGATCGCTGGCGTGTGAACGGCGCGATGCGACTCGAAGATTTCCGCCGGGAATACCCCGCGCTCGGCGGAGTGGACGAAGTTGAAACCATGGGTGGTTTGCTGACGCATATGCTCGGCGTCGTGCCCAACGTGGGCGACTCCGCGACGTTTCACGATTTGAAATTCACGGCGCAAATCGTGGATGAACGGCGGGTGCGCGAATTGCTCGTTCAGCGGATGAAATAAAATGGGCGCATATATTTTCAACTGGCTCGTGTTGGGCGCATGCCTGCCGCTGTCGTTTTTGCTGTCGGGCATGGAGGCGGGCGTGTTCGCGCTGAACCGGCTTCGCGTGCGGCGGCTGGCGCGCGCGGGCAGGCCGTCAGCCGGGTTGTTGAACCGGTTTCTGGAAAATCCCGAAAAATTTCTATGGACGATCCTCGTCGGCAACACGCTGGCGAATTTTTTGATTCTTGGTTTCACGCTCGAAAAAATTCACGAATGGCTTTTGGGTAATCGGGTCCTGGACGTGGCGGTTTTCGCCGCGTTTGTTTTTTTATTTTACGCGTTCTTCGATTTGCTGCCGAAAATGCTGTTCCGGACTTTCCCCAATCAATTGTGTTTGTCGGCGGCGAGTGTTTTTCGGCTGGTCAATTTTGTGTTGAGTCCGCTCGTGCTGGTGGTTGAAGACTTTTCCAAAACGGTGTTGCGCTGGACGGGCGGGCGCGCATTCACGGGAAGACTTTTTGGCAACCGCGAGGAAATGCGCGCCGTGATGCAGGAATCCGCGCAGGCGCTCACGAGCGATGAGCGCGTGATGATCAACCGGGTGCTCGATCTGCAAAATTTCACGGTGCAGCAAATCACCACGCCGCTCGGGCAAACCGTGACGCTGGAAATGCAAACACCTGTCGGCGAAGCATTGAAATTGGCGCGTGAAAAGAAATTTTCACGCCTGCCGGTTTGGGAGACGCGCGCAGGCCGTCCGCGCATCGCCGGATTGCTGATGGTCGGCCCGCTGCTGTTTCGCGACGATCTGAATTTGCAAAAACCGGTCGCCGCCCACATCACGCCTGCGTTGTTTCTCAACGAGGACACGCGGCTGGAAATCGCGCTGCGCCGGATGCGCCGCGCCGGAGAACGGCTGGCCGTGGTGCTCGCGCGCGACGGAACTGAAATCGGCGTCGTGACGCTGGAAGATGTGTTGAAGGTGATGTTTGGTGAGGTGAAATTGTAAAGTGAACTGGAACGCCGCCATTTTAATCGCGCTGAAAATTCTGGCCGTGCTTGCGCTCGTGCTGCTGAACGGATTTTTCGTCGCCGCCGAATTCGCGCTCGTCCGCATCCGCGAAACGCAATTGGATATGCTGGTCGCCAAAGGGTGGCACCGGGCAAAAATGGCGCGGCACATCCTTCGCAACCTCAATTCTTATTTGAGCGCAACCCAGCTCGGCGTCACCATGGCCAGCCTCGGTTTGGGCTGGCTGGGCGAACCGATTTTCGCCGCGCTGCTCGCGCCGTTATTCAGTCTGCTCGGCGTTCAATCTGAAACTTTGTTGCGCTCCATCTCGTTCGCCGCCGGTTTCGCGGTGCTGACGTTTTTGAGCATCGTGATTGGCGAACTGACGCCAAAATGGCTGACGATTCAAAAGCCGCTGCCCGTCGCGCTGTGGTCGGCGTATCCGTTGCGCTGGTTTTATCTCGCGTTTTATCCGTTCAACCGGCTGCTCAATCTCGCGGCGCGCTTCCTTTTGCAAAAAATCGGCATTGAGCCGGACGGTCAGATTGATGGCGCGCATTCGGAGGAGGAATTGCGCCTTGTGCTAACGTCGGTGGCAACCCCGGCGGGCGGACGCAACATCATTTTGAACGCGCTCGATTTGCGGCAGCGTACCGTGCGCGAAGTCATGCGCCCGCGCCACGAAATCATCGCCTTCAGCCTGGATGCAACACTGGCCGAATGTCTCGCGCTCGCGGAAAAGACGCGCTACTCGCGCTTTCCGGTTTGCGAGAACGGCGATTTGGACCAGATGCGCGGCGTCATCCACATCAAGGATTTATACGCGCTGCGTGGCCAGGCGCGGCTGGCGGCGGATTTGCTGCCGATGGCGCGCAAATTGATTTACGTTCCCGAGACCGCGCGGCTGGAAAAATTGCTGCAATTGTTTCTCGAACGAAAATCACACTTCGCCGTCGTCGTGGACGAATACGGCGGCACGCGCGGCATTGCGACGTTGGAGAACGTGCTTGAGGAACTTGTCGGCCAGATTCAGGACGAATTTGATTCGGAAAAATCCGAACTCGTGCGCTTCGGTGAACATGTCTGGGAAGCCGCCGGCACGCTGCCGTTGCATGAACTCGAAAAAATCATCGGCGAGACGCAGCACGACGAAGGCGTCGCGACCGTGAGCGGCTGGCTGACGCAGAAACTCGGCGGTTTTCCGAAAGCCGGGGACACGTTGATGGTCGGTACAAATGAATTGCGCGTGGAAGAAATGGACGGCCCGCGCGTGGCGCGTTTGAGAATCGTCAAGCGCGGGGAATCGGAGGATCCGACTACCATCTTGCGCCGCGAACCGCAAAAATCGCAGTGATGACTCCAATCGCCGTGTCCATGCCGACCGCCGGCCAGAGTCCACGCTCCGCGGACGCGGCGGCGAACAATGAAATTCCGCCGAGCCAGACGGCCGGCGAATGAAAATTCCGCGAACCCTTTTTGCGGGGCTGTTTGTTGATAAGCGCGGGCGTGACGAACGTCAGTACCAGCAGCGTCACCAGCGCCCACGCCACGAAATCCACGAGCGGTGCGCCATACCACGCGACCGGAAATTTCGTCGGCGTCCAAATCCAGTAATGCTTCACGCGCGCCGCAAACGGTTCGAGCGCAAGGGCAAACAACGCGGCTAAAACCGCCGTCAGTCCGATGGCCCAAAAACCGTAGGTTTTGGTCTTTCGCCACGGACGCAAAATCAGCCGTGCCGTGCCGCGTGAGTTCAAAACCACGACCACCCAAAGCAACGGCATCGCCCATGGCAAAGTTTTGAAAATCTCCGGCCCGGCATTGTCGCCGAAGGTGAACGGGCCGAAGGGAATTCCGGTCAGCGCGCCGACCGCGTGCGCCGCGCCGCCGAAAATGGCGATGATAAACGCGGCCAGCAGAACGTTTTGCAGCGGCAATTGACGCGTGACCGAGGCAATCGTGCTGAACGTCGCCAGCAAAATCAGCATAACTTCCGGCCAGTTGGGAAAATTCACCGGCGCAAAAAACGTGACGAGTTCAAATACAAATGCCACCGCGAGCAAAAATGCAAACAGCCAGTGAAACCATGACGCGATTTTCCTGTTTGAAACGGCAACGGCGGTGGATTGACTTTGAAAATGTTTTGGATTTGCCACGCGCGGAGTTTAATGGAAAAAGCTTCCGGCGCGAATTGTTTTAGCAAAGCGTCATGTGAAGAATTTTTTAGCCACGGATTAAACACGGATGAAATGTAGGCAACACAAAATCAATCAATAAGCCAAAACTATAGCAACGGATTGCTGTGCAGATTGAACAACACTGTCGGAAGCAGTTGACTTAATTAAATTCAATTTAAGTTCAGGGAACTGTCCTAGAAAATCGTTCAGACATTTGCCTTTTACAGCATAATTAACATTTTGTGGTAAATCTCCAGAAAGGCGTAATGCTGCGGAGCTATTCAACTTTGCGGAAACAATGCCGACGACATTTCCATTCATATCTACTAAAGGACCTCCAGAATTGCCCGGTTGAACCGGCACACTTATTTGGTATTCTTTCGGATCATCTTTAATACCAGCGAGACTGCTAATTTTTCCATCGGTGTATTTTGGTGCTATTCCTTGCAGATCAATATCTGGAAAACCAATCGTGAAAACGGCTTCGCCCAATTCAACGTCTCCGTTTGAGACGGGCAATGGTTTGAATTGTCCGGGAACCTTTAGTAGTGCTATATCGTGATCTTCATCCACATGAACAATTTCGGCTGGATAAACTCCGTCACTATTTTTTACCTTAACAGTTTGCTGAAAAACTCCCAGAGAGTTTGAATGTTGGCGGAGCGGAGTGGTCAGAGAAGGATGCGTGGAAGACCTCAAGCCCAACCGGAATTTCTAACGACGATCAACCTGAATCAG
>JBEKBA010000075.1:0-13635 GCA_050015635.1 Verrucomicrobiota bacterium | reverse complement strand
CGTGAAACACTGAGCGTATGAGATAACGGCGGCCTGCCAATTTGTCGTCCAATTCATTTTGGGTTCTTAAACGCAGAGCCCCTGAAAGCTGCAACAGCGCCCATTCAGAGTAGTGTCTCAAGATTAAGATCAAGCGGCAGATGGTTATGAACGGCACTTTGTCATGCTTCTTTAATAAAAGCCAGCGATTGCGATGAAAACGCATGACGCGTCGCGAGGTAGCCTGTGGGCTTCCCGAACCTTGATGAAAACATTTCAAAGCAGCGTCGGCTTCTATGAGCCAACCGGCGTCCAGCAAGCGCATTGAAAAATCCGCATCAAAGTCCAGCCAGTCAAATTCCTCATCAAATCCGCCAATTTGTTCAAACGCACTCCGCCGGACCGCCATGCAGCAGGCATGGAGCACAAACCGCTTTCCCAAAAACCAGCCGCGCCGGGCAAATCGCCCGCCCAATCGGCCAAGAAGAAAATGTGCCAGGGTGGGTTCATTGCCTCCCGCGATGCGCGTTCTTCCATTTGGGCGCAATTCAAAAAAGCCCAACGCACCAAGGTGGGAATCTTCCGTAAAATGCTTCAGAATTCCCGGAATCAAGTTCATTAAGGGATACGCGTCGCAGTCCAGTAGCAGCACAACTTCCGCGGTCGTCAGGCGCATCCCGAGATTGAGGCTGCGCACTAATCCGACGTTTTTGCTGTTCCGTTGTATCGTCACCTTGTCGGAATCCGGGAAATGATCCGGCGCATCTGAATCGTCGTCTATGACAATCATTCTCGAAATTTCATCACCCGACCAACGCAGCACTTCATGGATAGCCTTTTGCGTCAGATTCCACGCCCTATAGTTGGTGATTAACACGTCAATGTTCATATTGGAAAAATATGACCTCTGCAGAACCCGACAGCCTGCGGAGCGCGGAGCATTGCTTCGCGTGATTTACTGCATTTCGGGCGGAACAATGCTCCGCGTTCCAATCGAATCCAGCGATTTACAGAAGTCTCCACTTAATAATTTGAGAATACGATTCACCGCCGGCAAGGTTTTCGCTCATTTCCCAAACAGCAACTGCTCATATTTGTCCAATATTTTGTCCAAGGTGAACAGGCTTGCGACCTTCTTCTGTCGTTCCAAAAGCTGCAAGATTTTCGTTTCGTTGGCGGAATCATTCAGCCAGACAATCCGACGGAGCAATTCGACTTCGTTGGAAGCTACGAGGAAATCTTCCGGACCATATCCTGCCAGGTCCAAAACGTGCATGTATGATGGATTCGGCAAAAAGACGACCGGAATGCCCAAAGCGAATGGCGTCAGGATTTTGTTTGCCGGCTTGAACTTCAAAACATACTCGCAACTATCGCGTAAAAGAGGGTGGGGATTCGCTGGATCAAAATAAACCAAAGTACAATCGAGCTTTAGAAAGTCCCGCAAGGCGCTCTCATTATTCGTTGGGTTTGCCAAATAAAACGAAATTCCCATGGCCTGTAGCGCATTTCGAGTTTCGTTTGAGAGGGAGAAATGTGCGTCGAGTCCGATATAGCCGGCAACGCGAACCCCCTGCCAGGGTTTCTTGGTTCCACGAAAATTGGTATGATGGTGTTCAATAACGCAGACCTTTTCCGCAGGCAATTGCAATTTTTGGACGAGAAAATCCCGGTGGTCATTATTGCTCGTGATAAACGAATCAATATATTTGCGGCCACTCTGGTAGGCAGATCGGGGTTCAAAAAAATTATAGTTGTCAATACAGTCAAAAATAACCCGGCGGCGAAATAATTTGAGCACGCGTGCGTATTTAACATTGAAGGCCTTCACGCAAACAATCGTATCATACCGAAGGGAAGCTAAAATGTTGGGAACTGACCTCGCTGACCGAATGACGACCGATTGGACTTTGAACCCACGCGACCTCAGACCATCGCTAATGTTTTTCGAACGCATGGCATGACTACCAAGCCGTTCGTTGGTGCTGACAAAGGCAATACTCATGCGATTGGCTTTGATAAAGCGATCATATCATTAATCACGGCACAAGTCCCCTCTATGATGGCCGACGCCAGGCCGAAGGCTGCATTTGCATGACTCTCGCATAGCTGGCCGCTTGCTCGCATGCATCGTGACTGTGATACCATGCGCGCGCGTTGGCGCCCACCTGCTGGATCTGATTGGAGTCGTAGCAACTCAATTGATCCATGGTTACAAAATGCTCACGGGATTTCAACCCGTCATCATAGGCATTTTTATTCATGGCGTAAGTCACTGGCACCAGGCCATGGGCTGCGTAAGCTGCGAAAATGCTGGATTTGCCCAAGAATTCAATTATTAGAGCAAAAAAACCGGCGCGGGCGGAAAACATTTCGCGGCTGACCTCTTGCGCCGGCAGACTTCCGGTCGGCCTGCAGCGGACCGAGAGTTGCGGTATCTCGCACGGCGGACCAATGTCCACAATCTCCGTAAGTCCCAAATCGAGACAAGCTTTTTCAAGCGCGGTTTTATGTTCGGAATAGATTGTGCGCCGGCGTCTTACGTTTCCAAAGATAATCATCTTTGGCTCGCGCTCCTCCCATGCAGGTAAACGTTCCGGCTCCCCGACATTGGAAAGAACGGGCATCACTGTAAAATCTGCATCAGCTCGTGATGTTAGTTTCCGCAAAGCCTCCGCATTGATTTGCAAATTGGTAAAACAATGCCCGCTTGAACACGCCAACGATTTGACAATCCATTTTTGCAAGGGTGAAGTCCAGAACGAACTGCGCCACGGCTGGCCGAAGGCATAAAGCTCGTGGAACATCGTCACCAGACGCCGTTCCGGCTGAAGGCTGAAAGCTGAAAGTTGAAATTCCGAGCCTACCTTCTGACTTCTGACTTCTGATTTCTGGTTTCTCCATTTTTCCAGACCCCGCAGGAGCCACAGTGGACAGCCGCGTTTCTCGTAGCCATAGCCGGCATATTGCAACAACACTGTTTCTGGCATCCCGGGCGCCGAAAACACCCGCAACAGTTCTTCCGCACTCCGCTCTTTCAGATGATAAATCGGAAATCCATCGAGGGTAATTGATGGACCACTGACCACTGACCACTGACCACTGACCACTGACTTCTGATTTCCGTCTTCTGGTTTCCAATGCGTGTCGCAGACTACGAATCGTGTGTGAATGTCATGCGCCTGACGCAACTCTCGCGCCAGCAACAGCGCATAATCTCCCACACCGCTGATGGCTGGCGGCAAATAAGGGACAATTTGAATGATTTCCATCTCGTGCTTGTTGAAAATATTCTTTTGGCTGCACCAAGCTGCCTTTACGAAAGCAAATCCAAGCTAGGCCTCAATATTCATAAATCCCTTGACAGCCAGCTGCATCGCAGGGTTAAGTAATCTTCGCGTAATACTCTCTATTGACGAAGAGAACATCGGCCCAACTGGCGAGACGCTTCTGATGGTGGAAGTTGTAGATCGAAACGAGAGAAAAATTACGGTCAATAAGGTGCCGAAACACTTCATCAAAAGAAGGTAGATTCTTATACATTTCGGAGAATATAAACTCGAAGTATATCAGCCCGATTCGATTTTCCCGTATCGTTCGTTCCGCCCCTTTGAACACCTCAAAATCATAGCCTTGAGTATCGGATTTAAGAATATTAACGTAAGCAATATGATGAGCTTCGAGAAAATGGTCGACGGTTGTAATATCTACTAGGGTTTTCGCTTTCACCTGCCCCCAACCTATCGTGCTCATGCCAAGAAAGGAACTCATATCTGAATTTGTATTTTCCAGGAACACCTGCCTGCAGACTGACGCACCAACACCGCAGTTCCAAATAACCACATCTTTCTGTGTTGAGACATTTTGAGACAGCTTCCGGAACGTCTCGGGGCTTGGTTCAAATGAGTGGATGGTGCTTGAAGGAAAGATCTTCTTAAAACGCTCCACGGATTGTCCAACGTTCGCGCCTATGTCGAGAATGAGTGGATTGGGATTAGTTGGCACAAATCTTTTCATGTCCGAGAACGGGCACACGCCGATTGAAGCGGTATTTCGCACATTATATCCAAGCGTAGATACCAATGTGCGAATGGATTCTTTTAGTGTATTCATACGGCTAAGTCTAACAAATCTTCGACCAAATGTGTGTTTAGACTAGGACTTTGATTTTCCAAGCGTTGCCGGAAGCAAGCGTTGCTTGCCTAAGAAACCCGGGAAACAGTGACACACCAACCGGTCCATCCCCGTCAAATTCCTCCTCAATCCGTTCCGCGGCGTCACTTGGCCGGCGGGTTGGGCATATCCGGATAAAGAAGCACTTGCGGCACATGCCGCAAGTCAATGGAATCGCTGGAAAAAAACAAATGCAACTGGGCGTTGTCTCCGCCGACACCGGCATACTCCAACCGGATGGACACAAACTTTCCTGCCGTCAGAACAACGGGTTGCGATACACAGGCACGGGTATGTGTTGCACCCGTCGACACGTTTTCCTGTTTGATACCGTTCCATTGGTCAATAACCAATTCCCCGTTCACCCACAACCGGACTTTGCTTCCGCCGAGGCCGCCGGCGCGAGTGGGGTGGCCGTAAGTGTAGATGACGAACGTATAATTTTCACTCAATGGCGCTTCAAAAAGACCCGTCCAACGCACGGACATTTGGGCCTGAAGATTGGTTGTTGAGAATTGTAAGTTGGGCAGGGAACGCCAGGGTCGAATATGCTCATGATCGCCCCACATCGGACCAAACCAGATTTCCGGGTCCAGTCGCTGTAGTTCGGGAATGCCGTTCAAATCGGCGTTGGTAAAATATTCGGCTTTCAATCCGCCGCCTTTCCAAAGGGCGGAATGGGATGGCTGTTGAACCGTGATTTTGCCGCTTTGCCTCTGCCAGTTGTCCCACCCGTGGACGCGGTAAATCAGCGTGCTGTTGTCAGACATACCGCCCCATAAAATATCGCCTTGCGGCGTTTCCACGATTTGTCCCCAATGATTGTCGGCGTGGTGAATCTCCGTGTAGGCAAGATCAGGCAGGCCATCATCGGCACGCTGGCCGTAAAGCGACCCGGCAAACAAGCCGTCGCGTGTCCAGACGGATGCCGGATCACAGGCATCCACCACCACCAGACAATCACGCAGTTCACCGAGAATGCCCCGAATCTGGGCAAATTCACCGGGCGGGCGATCTTGTGCCGCCGTGTGAACGCCAACCGACCATTCCAGCACCCCGTTCGTGTTCCATTTCTGGAAGCGGCTGGCAAAAGTCTTGTTATTGGGCCACGTGAGAGGTGGAACATCGGCTTTGTGCGGATCAATCTTTGCGTTGCAAACCGTATAGGTATTGCCTTGACGGTCGTGATACATTCCCACAGGGGATGTCGCGGCAAAAACCGCCTCCGATTGGGGAAAGGCCGCTTCGGCTGGATGCGCGTGATCCCAGTTCCAGATCGGCATTTCCAAGTCCCCTTCGTTTGTGACAACCACCCATATGGAAGACTTGACCGTCCTAGTGTTTGTGTGTCGGGGGCGGGCATCCGTGCGGGGGGGTTGAAGGCTCAAGGCGCAATAGACGTTCCATTGCGGATCCACGAAGCAGTGGGACCCGGTGTTAACGTTGCCGACGGAGCCTAGCTTGATTTCCCCGACATCAATTTCTCCGTTACGGTTGGTGTCGGACCAGGAAAAAGCGAAATGCTCATAACCGGTTCTCTTTGGATCGTAACCGGCCTGTTTCATCGCAGCCAGCCACCACGGCGGGGGAGTGATACGATCCAATGTGGGATGCAGTCCGCCCAGAATCGCCACCGGAACCACCCGGTTATTTTGCTCGTCCACGCGCACCACGGCGGCGCACCCGCCTTGTTGGCCGCCATTGTTCACCAGAAAAGTCTGGCCGGCCACGTGGCGCACTTCCCAATAAGATTCCCCGCCGAAATTGGGAAACATTTCACGGTGGTGTGTTGCGCCGAGAACCCAACTGAAGCCTACAGGCAGGTCATAAAGATGCGTCAGCGTCCATGTCCGCGTGGTGTAATCAATGCGGCCTCTCGCGCAGTGCCTGCTGTCGGGGAACAGATAAACAATGGTCGGATCCGCCGGATCGAGTGCGCACAAGGCGCCCCATTGAGTCCCTCCAAACCATTGCGCCACCAATTCAGGTCGCTCGCGCCCTGAAAAGTGCGCCACGCGGCGCGGAAACGCTTCGACCGTGAAGAAACCACCCTGGTTGTCCGCCGCAACATCCATCAGGACGCCCCAATCCATCGGGTTGAATGTGCCGTAAGTGCGTCCGGCAGAGCGACCATAGATAGCAATGAGTTTTCCATCGGCTGCGTGATAGCGACGGACATTGTCCAAATTTTCACCGTGTTCCACCACCAGCAAATCGTCATTGACAGGATCGTAGGCGATGCGCGTCGGCGACGTCAGCGCGGGATCCGTCACCACCGGCAGGACTTCGCCCGTTTCGGGATTCACCCGGACGACGGTCTTGCCCGACACGACAAAAACACGCCCGTCCGGTGCGACACAGCAACCTTGCGGCTTACCAACGTGAACGGCATTGGTGCGGACAATCACTTCATCCTTCGGCCAGAGGAACCGGACTTCGTCATGGGCTTGGTAAGCGACCACGAGAAAGTTCCGGCCTCCTGCTAAGACCATCGGGGAGACATTCCGCCGATACTTTGCCTGCTTCTGCGCGTCGGCATCGTCCGGGTGGATAAAATCGGGGAATGGCGGTACCGCCGCGCTTCTCACGTTTGGAGGCATGGACAACCTGTTCCCGGTCCCGGCATTGAGGATGTCCACTGCGCCGGTATTGTACAACAGATACAACAGGTCGTCAATCCGGGCCATGCCGATCAGACCGTCCCGCACTTCGCTCCCGCTGCTTCTCGAGTCCCAGAATTTCTTTTTTCCATCGGCGGACATCTTGAGCAGGCGCGGCGGCCCTTCGGACGAAATCGCGGCGACATACAAATTGGTGTCGGCATCAACCATCAGACTCGTGGGGCCGGTATGGTTGCCGGGCCAACGGTCAAAAAACGGCGTCCAGCCGGGGTCGGTGCCAACGTTGACCAGGAATTCGCGGGTGAACCCGGGTGTTTCGAGCAGCCGCCACTCGTAGTTGCCCGCCGGCGCGGCTTGGCCATAGCGGTTGAGGCCGTCCCAGACCAGATGATGTTCTCCCGCGTCCATCTTGATTCCGCGTGCCAGTTCGCGAAACATGATTCCCTGTTCATCGTAAACGGCGATGGAAATCTGGCCGGGTTCATTGAGATGGAAAGAAATGTCGTGCGATTCTGCTGGGGCGCGACTTGCGACGGCAAGCACGAGACAGCCAAGGAAACCGGCTTTTGTTGCACCAAAGCTCAAAGGCATAAAGTTTACGATTTCACTTCTTTGACGGCGACGGATTTCGGCATTTCTCCGAGGATTCGGAGAAAGAGGTTTTTGATCTGGTCGCGATACCGTTCGGGCGTCAACTGGCGGGCAAATTGTTGAGCCAGCAATCCATCCCGTTCCAACGCTTCCCGGTTGTCCGCATAATACTCCAGCCGTCGCGCAATAGCCTCGCTGTCCATCACGGGCACGCGCCACGACGGGTCCGGGACCGGCACGCCGCAATTTTCGGTGACAATCACCGGCAAACCGCACGCCATGGCCTCCAACGCGACAAAGCCGAATGAATCTGCGAGAGACG
The DNA here is from genome assembly GCA_050015635.1 of Verrucomicrobiota bacterium. Taxonomy (GTDB): domain Bacteria; phylum Verrucomicrobiota; class Verrucomicrobiia; order Limisphaerales; family UBA11358; genus UBA11358. The sequence goes on along the minus strand of JBEKBA010000075.1, from coordinate 5,949 downwards.
GCAAAACCAAAACGTCGTGCGCCGCATACAATCGCCGCAACTCGCCTTTGCCCTGAACACCAATGGCGCGATAGGGCACGCGGCTCTTCCGTAGGATTTCAAGGCCTTCTTCGCCAACCGCGCCTGCCAGAGTCAATTCCGTCGCGTTGGCGCAACGTTCGATTGCTTCCAAAAGAAAGAAAACGCCTTTTCGCAGGTTCACGCTGCCCGCAAAGATCACCCGAAGCGGTTTTGTCGTGGAAGCGGTGCGTGGCTCCGGATGCCATAATACCTGATCCACCCAAAGCGGGCATTGGAAGATTTGGGCTGCCGGAATACCCGCCTGTTCAAAGCTGCGGCGATGCGCATCGGAATAAACGAGAAACCAGTCGGCGGATGCAAACTCCCGCTCCTTGCGGCGGGCCATCGCCGCCGTGTCCAGCGGCCTGGGTTCCCGCAACCCAGTCCGGCGCGCTCCCTCGTCCAATACCAGTTTCAGGGAGGCCGGATGCCATTGCGGACAATCCAGCACGCGAATGATTCCCCGCTCTCTGGCTACGGCAAAAGACTTTTCCGTGCATGTTTCAGTGCCGCAGAAAACTCGGCTCCTGCTGCTTCGTAGTTTCTTTGCAACCCAACCATCGAAGGTATCGGCTTCCACGAACCAGTCTTTTGTCTTGGAAGGAAATAACCGTGATTTTATATGGTGCTTTAGCAAGGGCCAGGGATACTCCTTCACAAGTTCTGGTAAAATTCCAGCGCACCGTCTGTTTATCAGTCGGTCTGATCCAAACCATCGCTGTGCCCATTCTCCCCATTTGCCGTCGCCCACGAATAGCGAACAATAAAAACAATCCAAGCTTGCCATCTCGTGCGCGGCCAATGCCAGTTGGTAAGCCTGATGCACGCCACTATGTGAAACGGAAACGCCACCCATGACTAAACTTTGTGCGAAGGTTTTGTGAAATATACCAACGAACGGAATCGGCGTGCCGTAAAACCCGCCTTCGTCAAGCGCGGCGTTATCTCATCCTCAATTTTTCCCCCGTGGAACTCCACGATTATACATGAGATTCGACCAAGCCACGGAATGCAACGCTCTGACAACACTTCTTCCTCGGCGCCCTCGATGTCGAGTTTGAGGATATCGACCCGGTCCAGTGAGAATTTTTTTAGCAACGTGCCAAGGTCAATTGCTTCAACCATGCCATCACCACTTTTGCTTGCCAATACTCGAGTACTCGATTCCACGCCGACGATTTGTAGGCGGCGGCACTCTGACCACAGACCCGCCTGCAATAAAGTCACCCGTTCTCCGAAACAACTAGAATTCAGTCTGGCCAGTTCGAAGCTATCGGCGTTCGGTTCCAATCCAATGATTCTTGCGTGGGGGAACTGACTTGCCCAAAGACATGTTAAATCACCGATGAAAGCGCCGCCGTCAATGATAACCCGCGGCGTGTAACGGGCGGGGAACCTGCAATATTCCCGCCGGAACACATTTTGAATGATCACACCGACATGGCTGGGTATTCTCCGAAATCTGAACGGGCATTGCAATGATCGGAACTGGTGTGTGACGAGTGCCCCATCAAATTGACTTAACAATCTCCAAGCCGCCAGCCCTTCTCGTTGCAGCACCGCCCACATATTCAAGAGTTCCGACATCCGTCTGTAAACTGCCACAGGAATCAAGCCTCTGGCAGCAACACGAATTGCATCGCCTCTTGAGCAACTGCCTTCCGGGTGCGGAGAAACCTGTTTCATAAAGACTTCAACCTTCGTTTTGCCTGTAAGAAAATCAAAATGCCGTTCTGTGAAAATCAATTACTTTGAACACGGCGCTTTCAAACTGATTGCAAAATTAACGTTCAGTATGCCGATCGGCTTTGATCTTGGCCAAACACTGCAAGTCGGCCAGCAAGTTTCTGTCCTGTGCAAACCGCCTGATGGCTAAAGCCAATTGGGCGTGTTCCCGTGCGGAAATACTTGGCAGGCAGGAGGCGGCTCCAGCCAATTCGGGTGCGAGCCAACCCTGTCTGAAAGCAAGAGGGCAAGGCCCGAAATCGCTCCCTCCAGCCGCCCCACTTGCCCGGCGCGTCGAAAATCGAACAATAGAATCGGTCCAGCTCCCCCAATTCCTCTGCGGCCAATGAAATTTGGTAGGACTGGTGGACACCCGAGTAGGCAACGACAATTCTGTTCATCTGCTTGGGTTAGATTCCAAAACCTTTCCAGCCGCCAACAAAAAATGGCGAACGCTGGCATGCATGTTCAGCTCTTCTGCCACCCTCAATGAAGCAGTGCCCATCTCAAGGCGAAGATTAGCATCTTCCGCCAACCGTTGGATGGCGTTTGCGAGTTTGAGCGCATCTCCGCAGGGATAGACCAAGGCATTGACGTTTGGTCTGGCGGTGTCGGTCGCTCCAACGGCTCCAATTTTGTCGCTGACGATGAGCGGCAGACCGACAAAGGCCGCTTCTGAAGTAGTCAGCGGATGCGCATCTATGTCCGAGACTTGCGCCAGCGCATCGGCGGTTACATAAACCTCCGGAAGTTTGTTAACATTCACAAAGCCCAGGAAGCGACACTTGCCTTTCACCGCTTCAGTCGCTTTTTCGAGCATCTGCCGGAGCGGTCCATCACCCGCAAACATCACTGCCACGTCCTTATTCCCGCCCTGTTTGAAGCAGATGATTTTGATGGCTTCAATCAAGTCGCCGGGACGTTTGCGAACAATCAACTTCCCCACGCACAACACCACAAATGTTTCGGGTGATAGACCAAGTCTGGAGCGCCAGGTTTCCCGGATGTGCGTTTTATCTTCGCGCGCCCGCGCAAAACCCGCTTCATCAATGGTAAAAGACACCCTGAACATCCGCTCCGCCGGCACACCATAATTGCGGAAGTAGGCTTCATTGTTGTCGCCGACGGTGAGAAACCCGTTGATATTGCTGAATAAAGCCCGCAGGACGAATTGTTTGGTGGCGCGCCTTGTTTTTGACCGGTCGTGGAGCAACTCGCTGTCAGACCAAAGCAGGGTTTTGACGTGGTTGCGTCTGCACCAAAAAAGCGCCCGCAGCAAAGTCATTTGTGCATAGCCATGAATCTTGACGACACCCGGCTTAAATTCGTCGAGAGCGGCCGTCACGCTCGGGTTGTTCACTTTCCAGAAACCACTCGAAGTAATGCTATCCGCTTCTGGTAAAAAGACGTGATCGTAGCCGCTCAAGAGATCGGTTTTCCACTGGATCGGAACCCCCATATCCTTGTCAAAGTAACTTTTGGCACCGATGCTTGAGGCGTAAAAAACGCGGAGAACGATGCCGTCCTGTCGCGCCAGCGCCCTGTAAAAATGGACGAAGTGCTGGATTGGGTGCGAGACAATAATGGCTATCCTCAACATGACATCCTCGGAATCGAATTAAGGCAGATAGTTTTGCGGAATTCTTTCAAGACAGGAGACCTTGCAAGTCTGTTTGGACAAGTTATTGGACCTGGTCTGGCATTTGCTCACCAAGAAATCACCAATGACCAAATCGTCCAACCCGGATTTGTAAAATGCACAAATCAAAAAGCAGCCCGGTGAAGTAGCAGGCCAAGGACTTCACGGGCCAAGGAGACCGGAAACCTGAAACCGGATAGCATTTTTTGACCACGAAATGCGCGAAATTCTCGAAACTTAAAAACTCAAAACGGTTGAACAAGAAACACACAGAGGTCAGAGATCGTTTGCGTTTTTGCTCACAAGAAAATTCCCGATCACTAGATTATCCAATCCCGAAGTATAGAAAGTCTGGATTGCATCCTTGGGCGAACAGACGATCGGATCGCCCTTCAAATTAAACGACGTGTTCATCAGCACCGGCACGCCGGTCAGCTTCTCGAATTCCTGCAGGAGTTCGTAGTAGCGCGGATTGGTCGCGCGATCCACCGACTGCACGCGGCAACTGCCATCCACATGCACCACCGCCGGAATTTCGTTTGCCCGCGCCTTGTCCGCCCGGAAACTCAAAATCATATACGGCGAGGATTTGAAGTCCTGGAAGTAAAGATGCGCCTTCTCCTCCAGCACGCTCGGCGCGAAAGGCCGCCAGCTCTCGCGGAATTTCACCGCTTCGTTCACCCGATCCCGGTTCTCGGCCCGGCGCGGGTCGGAGAGAATTGACCGGTTGCCCAGTGCCCGCGGACCAAATTCCATCCGCCCCTGGAACCAACCGACGAGATGGTCTTGCGCCAGCAGTTGGGCTGCCGCAGTCGCGGCGTTTTCCACGCGACGGTAGGGCAATTTATAAACCTTGAGCACCTTTTCAATCTCGTCATTGCGAAACTCGTGGCCGAGATAACTGTGGCCGGTGGGAATGCGTGGCAAGGGCATGCCGAGTTCCCGATACACCCCCAGCGCCGCGCCGATGCAAGTGCCGTCATCGCCCGCGGCGGGCTGGACATAAATCCGGTCAACCAACCCGGAGCGCAGCAACTCCCCGTTGGCCTTGCAATTCAGCGCCACGCCGCCTGCGAGGCAAAGATTGCGGCAGCCCGTCAGCTTCGTCACCCGCCGAAGCAAGGCCAGCATCGCCTGTTCGCAGAGGTCTTGGGCCGACCGCGCGAGGTTCTGGTGCTTTTCACCCAGCGCCTCCGTTTCCAGTCGGCGCGGCCCCAAGACTTCTTCCAACCCGTTTCGATCGTAATCGTTCTTTCCAAAGAAACGGCGGCCCTCCACCCGGTAGGTTTCCTCCGTGCAACGAATCAGCCTGGTCAGATCGAACGTCGGCTTCCCGTAAGCCGCCAGCCCCATCACCTTCCATTCATCGCTGAAGGGTGCGAAGCCCAGCATCTCCGTAATCCCCGCATAGAAGACACCGATTGAGTTGGGATAGTCGTAGGTTTCCAGCAGTTTCAGTTCGCCGCCGCGCGCATGCCACAACGTCGTGGCTTCGTGAGCGCCGCGGCCATCAATTACCAGCATGGCGGCTTCATCAAACCCGGACATGCAATAGCTGCTCAAAACATGGCAGAGATGGTGGTTCACGAGATGGACTCGGCCCCTGGGCCGGCCGAAGGCGCGAACATAGTCAAGCTCCCCGCCGCGATGGCGGTGGTCTTTGGTAACACCCAGTAGCCACTTCTCCAGACGTTTGGCTCTTAAACTCCACTTTCCCGAAAACATCAATTTCAAATCATGCCGGTAACGCTCCCAAGGTCGCGGAAAACTGAAGGCCGCGTGTTCTACGTCGGCCGCCTTAAGCCCGGCAAAATCCAGGGCGGCTTGGATGGCAAGTTTGGGAAAGCTTTTGTCCTGCTTGATGCGGCTTAGCCGTTCCTCCGCGCACGCGAAAATCACCCTGCCGTCCTGAACAAGGCAGGCGGAGGATTCGTGAAATCCGGAAGCATTGATGCCTATGATGTTCATTTGCGTTTCTCCAGTTCATTGCCAAGTTCCCGGTATATTTCCAGCAACCTTCCGCCAATACGGTCCCAATCGTGTTCTCGCAGGATGAACCGCCGGGCCTTCTCTCCCAAGTCACGCCGGAAGGCGCGGTTCTGTGCGAGTGCAATGATTTGCCCGGCATAGTCGGCGATGTATTGTTCCGGCGAGCGTAGCGGCACTTTCAGTCCATTTTCGCCGTCCACGATTTCGCCGGCGCCGGCAACGTCACTCACAAGGACGGCGCAACCGCAACTCATCGCCTCCAGCAACGCAATCCCGTAGGTGTCGCAAAGCGTCGGGAAACAAAAGACATCGGCTTGCTGATAGAGGGACGGTAACTGGTCGCGTGGACGCGGTGGTAGAAACGTGACGACCGAATCCAGTCCCAATTCCCGCGTGAGTTGCATCAGGAATTCCTTGTAAACATGATCGCCGTCGCCGACGATGTCGAGTTTTAGTGCGCAACGCCGAATGGCCGCCTTCAGCGCCCGGAGCAGCAATTCCAAGCCCTTATACGGAACGAGTCGGCCTACGAATAA